>JAKEEN010000097.1 GCA_022616575.1 Flammeovirgaceae bacterium | reverse complement strand
GTTATCACCAAACCGAAAGGCAGAGATACCAGCAACCCCGATTTTCACCGGCATTGCAAAAACAAAAGCTGTCCGGTTAGCGGCTTCCAGTTGCGGATGAACATCAAAGGAAGCAGCGATAACAGGATTTTGTATCGAGGCGAGTCCTCCAATGTTATTTAACAATGACCATTCTCCTTCTAAGCAAGCGGTAGCATTTCCCATTCCTTTGGAGGAAGCCCCCATAAAACCTGATACACTCTGAGAAAATCCTTGGATTGAGATTACAAAAAGAAGGGCGAAGGGTAGACGTTTCAAACAAAGAATAAGTTTTTCACTAAACTAATAAATTTAGAAAGTGAAATAACAGCTTATTTAGAATTCTTTTTTAAGATGGATGAACAATCCATTATCGCCTTCCGCATTAAACGTGTACTCAAGGCGAATCACCACATCATAAGAACCAACAATATCAATACCCGTGCCTGCACCCGAAATTAATTTATTGCTGAGTCTGTTACTTAGTGTGTAGCCTTCATAATTCTTTACGTACCCGAAATCCGCATAGGCTTTGAGATAAATTTCAAGAGGCATGTGCCTGAATTGATCAAGGGGGGCACGGTTCCATGTCCAACGTTGCGAGAAGACTCTTTTCTTAAGCGTAGTTTTATTGAGGAAGTATTGAGGGCCTTCAATAACATATATTTCATACCCACGAACAAACCTCTTATAGTAACCTAAAGCACTAAAGTTGTAGTAAGGAATTTGATCTTCCGTGCTCATGTAAAGCAATGAGTAATTCGACAAAAACCAGTTGTTTTTTAAGTCAGAATATTTGGTAAACAGAAGATTTACTTCTGTTTTGTTTAAATCTTCAGATGAACTTAGTCCACTTTGTTGCGCCATAATAGATAAGTAGTGTCCCCGCAGCGGATAAAAGGCAATATCTCTTCTGTCGTAATTAAAATGATACGATACGGAGGTAAATGATTGGATTGTGTTTTCCCGCAAATAATTTTCATTTAGTAATTTGACTGAATCACTTATCTGGGCTTCTGAGTGGGCAATCTGAAGTAAGTGGTTTTGATAAAATGAATTTCTAAAGGTATAGCTAAGGCCAACTTTACGCACGGTTCTCAACAGGTCGCTCGATTTTTTGAATTCAAGTTTATGGTCGAGTGTTTGGTAGGCGAGATTCTTGTTTTCAAAATAGGCAAAATCAAAAACCAACCCATGCTTTTGTTTTTTGTCGATGTACGGCATTCGATAACTCAGTTCGAACAAGCGCTGAAATCCAAATTGTGCGGTAAGTCGTAAAGTCTCATTTCTACCGCGCATATTATATTGATAGAGTCTTAATCCGTAGTTCGTTCGCCTGAAATCATGATTATAGGTTTCCCACCACTCATTAAAGTTTCTATCAGAAAGCGAAAAAATAGGGACAGGAAAGGTGTACCAGCGCTCGTGTACCTCCACCAGGATATCCACTTTGTTTGGTTCTAGTTCGAGCGTACGTACTTCAACGGTATTGAAAAGTCGGGTGTTAAATATTTTTCGTTCGTCTTGTTTTAGTATATCGGGGAGGTCAAGACTATAAATGACATCCCCCGATTTTAGGGTAAGCTCGCGCAAAATTATCTGGTCGCGCGTTACCCGGTTTCCGGTTACGAATAGACGGTTAACCATCACATACTTGCCCAGCGAATCGTTGGGATAAACTATTTTTTTGCGCTTGATGGAGTCTGCATCAAAACCACCCGCCCATGTGCTTGTGGTTTTGATGACCAATAAAATGAATATCGGTACACTCCATTTAATCATTTACATTAAGACTATCCTTCTCTTCAAAACGTTTACTCACCGACTTTTGATATGGCCGGCTGATTTTTGTACGATCTCCACAGTATATATACCCCCAGGAGTACTAAAGGTATACTCAACCATTGTCCCATGTTGAGCGGAAGCTCATTTTCGAAGTCAACCTGGTTTTCTTTCAGGAATTCATATATAAACCTGAGGCCGAAACAGACTATCAGGAAAATCCCCAGAAGCTTGCCTGGTGGAAGATTTTCCTTCTGCCTGCTCCAAATCCACCATAAAAAAGCGAATAACAAGATACACGAGAAGGCTTCGTAAAGTTGTGACGGATGGCGCGGAATACCATGTGTGTTGATCACCGCACCAAGCTGGCCATTTTCAAGCGGAGCGATTCCATAGTCTAGATTGCCTTCATTGTGAATGTGTTCACGGATGTAGGGGTTGAAACTGAACAAACTGGTTACTCTGCCCTGTAAATAGTTATGAGCGGATGCTTCATCTACTGTTCCGCCTCCTTTGAACTCTATGAGAATTTTAATAGCAGGATAACCTTCATGCACATTGGCAGGATCGCCTTTGGCAAAGCTTACTGACTTTACAAATCCATCGTTCTCAATAATTTCAGTAACATAACGAGTGAAAACAACTCCATATCCTGAGTTTGTCGGTTTTCCAATAATTTCTGAATTGAAATAATTACCGATTCGGATCAATGCCCCGGTCATCGCCACTAAAATTACAATCCTGTCAACAACCTGAAGATAGGACTGGCCGGGTTTCTTTTTCCTTCCGTATAACCAAAGCGCGAATAAAATGCCGACAGCAGCGCCATGACTGGCCAAGCCACCTTCCCATACTTTCAAGATATCGAGCGGATTTGATAGGTATCGTTCGGGCTCATAAAAGAGAACATGGCCCAGCCTAGCACCGATAACGGTGGCAACTACCATGTATATCGTTAGCGTATCAACATCTTTCTCAGGCTTGCCTTCTTTTTTGTAAATGAAGTAAAGTAACTGTTGGCTGATCAAAAAACCTGATGCGAAAAGCAATCCGTACCAACGCAAACCAAATTGTCCATCCATGAATGGATTTGGAAAAGAAAAAATCTCGGGACTCCCGTTCCAAATGATAAAACTCAGTAATTCCATAGCGGGCAAATATAAACGTTATCCGTTAATCGTTAATAGTTAATCGCAATTAAACATGCCTTAAACTCACTTCCTCGATTGACGATTAACGTATAACGATTAACGTTACAACTGAGAAAGCTCGTCTTCGAAACTTCCTGAAAGAATCGGAAAACGGCACCATGAGCGGGGGTCAACGTTAAGGTCATCTAAATGGAAGGAAGGGGCGAGGCGCTCCCGTTTCCATTGGTTGGCTGACCAAAGTTTGAAGAATTTTTTAATCCAGGTCTTTATTTGCTCTTGTGCATAAATTCCTGAAGACATGGCGGCATAAACTTCCTTCGGTGATTTCCTTTCCTGGATTGCCAGGCGCTCTATCTCGTTTAAAACAGCATAAGGCATCAGATCGCTTTCATCAGTTTGATTTCTGTCAGATGGCCTGAGTTCAGCCGTAGGCTGAAGGTTGTTGACGGCATGTAATCCGTCATGGCCTAAATTTTTTTCTGCCCACTTTAACCATTGAAGGATAAATGTTTTGCTAAGGCCTGCAATGGGCGCAAGGCTGCCACTCGTGTCGCCATCCATGGTGGCATAGCCAACGGCACCTTCACTTCTGTTGGATGTTGTCAAAAGAATGGCGTGTTTGATGTTAGCGAGCATCCATATAACGGGTGAACGCGAGCGCGCCTGGATATTCTGAAGGGTAATATCATCTGTAGCCCAGGAAAGTTTTTGATCGAGCGCCTTTTCAACTTTTTGTGTGTAAGAAACAATCTCCTCATCAAGTAGCCAATGATGAAATAGGGCACCGATAGATTCTGCAAGTTGTTTGGCAGCCTGAAAGGTGAGTGTAGAAGAATTTTTTGTGCCCTGGTAAGCGCAGGTAAGCAACTGACCGACTATTTCCCTCCAATCATCGGTGAAATTGATTCCAAAAGAATTGCAGAATTGCCTATGGCCCATTTCCATCGTTGCACGTTTTACCATTTCGCTTACCAACACTGCACATAATGCTGAATCGGCTCCACCGCTTAGCGAAAGCACGTACCCTTTTGCTTTGCTCTTTCTTAAATAATCGAATAAAGCAAGAGAGGCAGCACGGGCAAGTTCTTCATTTTCTTCCTTTCCATCAGATAGTGGAATGGACTGTGAAGCTGATGGATTTAAGAAATTGATTTCACAAGCAAGTAAGTCAACCCGTTTAAAGCACAGACGTTCATTCACCGCAAGCAACTTTCCATGCTGTGCAATAATAATATCGCCATCGTAAATAATTCTGCCTGATTCATTGCCTAACAAGTTTACATAAACATAGGCGCAGTTCAGTTGCCTCGAGCCATCCACCACAATCTTCTCGCGGTCTAAACTTTTGCCGATAGCAAAGTGACTGGCGCTTGGATTGAGAATCAGATTGGCGCCACGGTCGCACAAAGAAATGCCCGAACGATTCGATCTCCAGGCATCTTCGCAGATTTCAAATCCAAATTTGATTCCATTGACTTCGTAAATCAAATCACCAACTTCAAAAGTAGTTTGGTTGATAGTGAGCGTAGTAACTTTTCCAGGTTCCCACGGATTAAACCAGCGTGGTTCATAATGAATACCATCGCGGGCCAGGTTTTGTTTTAACGTGATGCCAAGAAGTCTTGTGTGGTGAATTACTGCCGCACCGTTGTAAGTGATATTATTAAAACGAATAGGAAGACCCACACACACGGTAATATGAGTGCAGTAGGGCTGAATCTTCTGCAACTCTTCAAATGCTTTTTGTGAAAGCCAATCACTTAAGAACAGATCTTCGCATCCATAACTGGTAATTGTCAATTCGGGCAGGCAAAGTATATCGACCTTTTCTGCTTTGGCGATCTCAATAGCCTGAAGGATATTGGTGGTGTTATTGTTCCAGTCAATAGGAGTTTGGTTGAGGGTAGCGCCTCCAATTTTAAACTTTCCTGCCTGCCGATTGGGCAGGGAATTTTGAATTTCCTCTGAGTTCATTTACAGAATTTTAAAAAGTTCGCACGTCTTCAACGCGGCATCCTGTTCTGCTTTTTTCTTGCTATTGCCATATCCCATGCCTGCCGGCTCATTGTCAACAAAGATTTGTGCGGTAAACTCCTTAAAGTTCCGGCTTTTCTTAATATCGATTACTTCGAAACGCAGTTCTTTGCCTTCCTTTTGTGACCATTCAATGATCTTGCTTTTAAAATTCGAATTGGAGTTGATTAGTTCCTCCAGGTCGTTGTGAGGAAGAATTAGTTTATCAATGACAAACTTTTTGGTTTTTGCATAGCCCTTGTCCAGATAAATGGCTCCCACAATGGCTTCCAGTGTATTACCAAGAATTACCTGCTGAAGTTGGGCATTTTTTTGGTCGAACTGTACAATCTTACCAACCCCGATTTTCCGGGCAAGGAGATTTAATGATTCCCGATTCACTAATCTTGACCGGATCTCAGTGAGAAAGCCTTCATTCCGGAATGGAAATTTCTTGAATAGAAATTCAGCCACAGCCGCACCAAGGATAGCATCACCTAAGTATTCGAGTCGTTCGTTTGATTCTTTTTGACCCTGGTTATTCTCCTTTGCTACCGAAGTATGGATTGTAGCCAGCTTATAAAGTTCGATATTGGAAGGAGAAAAGCCGGCAATGTTCTCAATAGCGGCTATAAGCTTCTTGTCAGTGGTTGATTTTCCTTTAGGGAGTTTTAGAATTTTCCAAACCATTGCTCTTAAAGTTAATAGTTATCCGTTAATAGTTAATAGGGGCATGGGTATAGAGCCTAAGCATACCCGATAACTTTTAACTTTTAACTTATAACTTTTTAAGAATAATAGAGGCATTGTGGCCACCGAAGCCAAAGGTGTTGCTCAGAGCAATGTTGACATTGCGTTGCTGCGCTTTATTAAAGGTCAGGTTTAATTTAGGATCAAGGTCAGCATCATCAACAAAGTGGTTGATGGTAGGAGGTACAATAGATTGCTGAATAGCCATAATACAGGCAATCGCTTCAATACCACCCGCGGCTCCTAATAAATGGCCTGTCATGGACTTGGTAGAGCTGATGTTCATCTTATAGGTATGCTCTCCGAATACCCTTTGGATGGCGCGAATCTCACCGATATCGCCCAGCGGAGTCGATGTGCCATGTGTATTTACATAGTCAACATCTTCTGGCTTAATGTTCGCATCTTCAAGCGCATTTCTCATTACCTGGGTAATACCATGACCTTCCGGATGCGGTGCAGTAATATGATAGGCATCAGCCGACATTCCGCCACCAATTACTTCGCAGTAGATTTTTGCTCCCCGCTTTTTAGCATGCTCGTACTCTTCGAGAATCAAAGCACCGGCACCTTCACCTAACACAAAACCATCACGGTCTTTGTCATAAGGACGAGACGCGGTCTGTGGAGAATCATTTCTTTCAGAGAGTGCTCTCATGGCATTGAATCCGCCAACACCCGCTTCGCAAACTGCGGCTTCAGAGCCACCAGAAATTATCACATCGGCTTTGCCCAAACGAATGTACGTGAAGGCATCGTATAAGGCATTGGTTGATGAGGCGCAAGCAGAAACAGTTACAAAATTTGGACCTCTGAATCCGTACTTAATGGAGATATGACCGGCACTTAGATCCGGAATCATTTTAGGAATGAAGAAGGGGTTAAAGCGAGGGGTACCATCACCCTTGGCGTAGGTTTTTACTTCCTCCTGAAACGTAAGAAGCCCCCCGATGCCCGATCCCCAGATCACGCCAGCGCGATCCGGATTCAGTTCGTTCAGCGGGAGGTTTGAATCTTTTATCGCTTCTTCAGCCACCACCATTGCATACTGCGCAAAAGGGTCCATCTTTCTTGCCTCTTTGCGATCCATGAAGTTGCCGATGTCGAAGTTCTTCACTTCGCAGGCAAACTTGGTTTTAAACAAAGTAGCGTCAAACCGGGTAATAGGCGCAGCACCGCTCTTGCCGCTCTTCAAACCTTCCCAGTATTCCGGGTAGGTATTGCCGATCGGGGTGAGTGCACCAAGCCCTGTGACTACTACTCTTTTTAAAGTCATGAATGGGTGGGTATTATGGATTATCTAATTATTTCTTAGCGTTCTGCTCGAGATAAGAAATTGCCTGACCTACGGTAGAGATGTTTTCTGCCTGATCGTCAGGAATAGAGATGTTGAACTCTTTTTCAAACTCCATGATCAGTTCAACAGTATCAAGTGAGTCGGCTCCTAAATCATTGGTAAAGCTAGCCTCTGGAGTAACTTCAGATTCTTCAACGCCTAATTTGTCGATGATGATCTGTTTTACTTTTTGTGCAATTTCAGACATGTTTTTAAGGGTTAGAAATTTAAAAATCAGTGCAAAGAAAGAGAAATCGGGCAAAATTGTCAAACTTTTTGAAACTTGAGCCTTTTAGCCAAAAAGCTGGCAACTAATGCGCTTTTATGAAGAAGACAAAACTTGAAATCAGCTACAATTTTGACTTCGACTTATGGGGTGTTGTGTCTGCCGTGAAGGGACACAAGCTGGCCTGGGAGTTTAACCAGTATTTAAGTTTACATTTGATCAAAAACCCGGAATTATCGGTTGAGAACAAGAGCGGAGAAGAAAAAAAATTTTCTTTTTATGAACATAAATCGCACCTCAATCGATTGAAACTCTTTAAAAATAAATCGGTAGACGATGAGCAATCAAACTTCTACTTACTGCCTGAATTTCCTCATTATGATTTCATAATTTTAGCGCATGGTGAGAAAGAAAATTTCAGAGACCAGCTCATGTCAAAGATAAAGAGCATCCCATCCGTGCAATTAGTAAAGCAGATTCCTGTAAGGGAGTTAAAATCAAAACACAATTTCATTTTCTAGTATTCAATTATTCACTTTACCGTAACATGACAGAAAAAGTATCTTATAATAAGACCAAAATTGTTGCTACAGTCGGCCCCTCCTCTAATACAAAAGAAATGCTTCGCGCTTTGGCGAAAGAAGGTGTAGATGTGTTTCGCCTAAACTTCTCACATGGCACACACGATGACCATCAAAAGGTAGTTAATTACGTTCGCGAGATCAATGAAGAGATGGGCACACACATTGCCTTGCTGCAGGATTTACAAGGTCCGAAGATCAGGGTTAACGAGGTAGAAGAGGGTGTGCAATTGGTAAGAGGCCAGGAGATCGTGATTACAACCCGTCAACTAAAAGGCAATGCAGAAATTGTCAGCACCTCATATGAAGGACTGCCTACCGATGTGAAGATTGGTGATATGGTACTAATTGATGATGGCAAGATTGAGTTAAAGGTAAAAGAGGTTCGCGATATCGATGTGGTATGCGAGGTGAT
>JAKEEN010000096.1 GCA_022616575.1 Flammeovirgaceae bacterium | reverse complement strand
CCGATATAAAGCATACCTTCAAACCAATCGTGCTCGAGAGAAACGCGAACGGCATAGATTCCATCTGAAGGAATCAATTTGTATTGCGAATCGATTTCGAGGTTGGCAGTCGGAAAACCGATAAGCCTGCCAATCTTATCCCCCGGCATTACACGGCCTGTAATTGAATACGGCTGACCCAACAGGTGCGAGGCCGTTTCGATGTCTCCGCTTTCAAGCGCGTGCCTGATTTTTGTTGAACTTACAGAGATATGATCAACTTCCTGTCGCGTGATTTCTTCGACATCAAACCCGTATTGTGGGGCAGCTATTTTTAGCTGCTCAAAACTTCCTTCACGGTTTTTACCAAAATGGTGGTCGTAACCGATAACCAGCTTTTTAGTGCCGATGGTGTCGACCAAAATCTTGTGTATGAATTCTTCTGAAGTGAGTTGTGAAAACTCTTTGGTGAATGGAATCCTCACAAGATGTTGAATGCCTTGTGTTTTAAGGAGTGCAGCCTTTTCCTCAAATGTATTCAGAAGTTTTAATGATTTGTCTTCCGGATGCAGCACCATTCGCGGATGCGGCCAAAAGGTGATAACTACTGTTTCGCCTTTATTTCTGGCGGCTATTTCCTTCACTCTTGCTAAAATCTTCTGGTGCCCCACATGTACACCATCGAATGTACCACTGGTAACAACGGCATAGGGGAGGCGCACAAAGTCATCGATACCGTGGTAGATTTTCATTTCCGAAAGTTATCGATTTCAGATTTCAAATTACAAGCCTGACCACTATCAAGTCCCGTAGCCGGAGACCGCTGATTAAGCATAGAGCGGTCAGACGGCTTACAAAAGACGCCTAACTATTGTTTAGATTCTGAAACAATGTGTTCAATCGTTGTTGCTTCAGCTAATCTGTAATTTCCAATTCTTGTTCTGCACAAAGATAAAAGGTAAGCGCCAACGCCCAGGGCTTCACCGAAATCGCGGGCAACACTTCGAATGTAGGTGCCTTTTGAGCAACTTATTCTAAAATGAACCGTGGGCAGTTCAACAGAAGTAATTTCAAACTCTCGGATTTCGACCGTGCGCGATTTTAATTCTACCTCTTTTCCCTTTCTGGCCAGTTCATAGGCTCTTTTGCCTTCTATTTTAATGGCAGAATGCATAGGCGGAATCTGCTGAATAAATCCTGTAAGTTTCCTGGCCGCTTCGTTAAGCTGACCATAACTAACCTGACTGACATCAACAGCCTGACTGATTTCTGTTTCTAAATCATGCGATGGAGTAGTCTGACCAATAACAAAAGTTCCGGTGTATTCTTTCTCCTGGCCCATAAACTCCTCGATACGCTTTGTCATCTTACCCGTGCAGATAATTAAGAGTCCGGTGGCAAGAGGATCGAGCGTGCCTGCATGGCCAATCTTTTTTATTTTAAGTGCATAGCGAAGCTTATTAACCACATCAAAGGATGTCCAATCGTATGGCTTGTTGATTAGTAGTACGCGTCCTTTGTCTGCTGACGTGTCCATCATACAATGACAAGTCCTTTGCCGAAATAAAACAAGGTGAGAATAATAATGCCTACGGCAATCCGGTAATAACCAAAAATAGCGAAGCCAAAGTGGGTAAGGAAACTGATAAATGACCGGATGGCTATAATGGCTACCACAAAGGCAACCAGGTTTCCAACAATCAGTAAATTAATTTCTGATGAACCGAATTGTCCGCCCTCGTTATAGAAGGTGAACATTTTATAAAGCGTAGCTGCAAACATGGTGGGTACTGCAAGCAGAAAGGAAAATTCAGCGGCCGTTTTCTTCGTTAGTTTTTGAGTCATGCCGCCAATAATGGTTGCAGCAGAGCGGGACACACCGGGTATCATGGCTAATGTCTGAAACAAACCGATTCTGAGGGCTGAAGTGTAGGAGACGTCCGTGCGTTCATTATGAATAAAATATTTGTCGATGAGTAGAAATACGATGCCGCCCATAATCAACATATAGCCGACCACATCGACACGTTCCAGCAGTGTATCAATGAAATCACTGAGCAGAAAGCCAATCACTGCAGCAGGCAGAAAAGCCACGAGGAGTTTGAAATAAAAGTCCCACGTTTGAAAGAACCGTTTCCAGTACAAAACGATGACAGATAAAATCGCCCCGAACTGGATAGCCACGGTAAACATTTTTACAAACGGATCAGCCGCAATGCCCATGGCAGACGAAGCAATGATCATATGCCCGGTTGATGAGACGGGCAGAAATTCGGTCAGACCTTCAACGATGGCGAGGATGATGGATTCGAATAATGACATGATTTCAAAACATGTAAAGACGCATACATGTAGAGACGCATAATTATGCGTCTCTACATGTTATTTTGTTGGTTTCTGCAGGATAGCAAATATTTCAATAACGAATCCGGCTACAACAATGATGGGCCCCAGGGTTAATCCCAGAAATCCGAAGCCATGCTGTTCTTTATCAATTGACATAATAATGAAACCCACTACCAACAGCACCACCCCGATGATCATATATTGGTAATTCTTTTTTCCAAACGGCAATTTATTTTCCATGATTAAAATTAATAGAGTTCGTCTAAAGACATTCTTAAATATTTGCGTATCGAATAATACGTACTGGCAATGGCTACCGTCATTCCAATAACGGCAAGTGAAGCAGCCAGTATATAAAATTGATTTTGATTATAAAGCAACGTCAGGTCCTGAATCTTAGTATTGGCATAGCGAAGCAGTGAATAGATACACATAATTGCCAGTACGCCAGCGATTATTCCGTACAGCCCTGCCCGCAATAAAAAGGGTCGCTGAATAAACCAGCGTTTGGCACCTACCAGTTGCATACTCCGGATCAAAAAGCGTTGCGAGAAAAGTGCGAGCCGTATGGTATTATTAATGAGCAAGATGACCGTGATAAGTAATACAATGATCAGTCCCATCAATGCCAGCCCGATGTTTCGCACATTCTTGTTTACGGTCTCTATTACCCCTTCATTATAATAAACCTGAAAGATGCCATTCATCTTTTCAAGTTCTGTTTTTATGATTTTGATCCGTTCGTCTTGATGAAAGGCAGGATCGAGACTAATCAGAAAGGCATCATGAAGCGGGTTATCCCCAATAAACTTAGTAAAGTCTTCGCCAGTCTCTGCAATGAATTTCTTAGCGGCTTCATCGCGAGAGATGAATTGAATTTCGTCTTTACCTTTTGACGTATAGGGCATGGCTTCCAGTTTTTTTTCAATCTGCTGGCGTTGTGTTTCGGAAAGGCCGTTTCTCAGGTACACCTGCAACTTGATGTTTTCGCGAACCAAACTTTCAAATTGCTGCGAGTACATAATGAGTACGCCAAAAAGCCCCGTAACAAATAAGGCTAACGTGATGCTGATAATCACCCCTACTGAAGGATAACTGCCCAGGTTTTTCTTTTGTCGAGTGCTTTTTTGCATGGCCCCAAAGTTAATCGGAATGGGTACGCAAACAAAAAAGTCCTGACGATAACCATCAGGACTTTTTAAAAAATCAACTAACCTGCAACTATCTTTCCCTGTACGCTTTTAGTTTTTTTAACAAGGCTACATCATTGATCGGGTTGAGCTTAACCGGTTCTCGCTGGCTTAGATCCAATCCGTAATAGGCCGTTTTGTAATACAGGAAGGCGGATCTTTTGTCTTCACTGATAAATTCAAGTATTTCATACAAGTCTTTTTCGAACGAGCCATAGAGGATCAGCTTGCCATCTTTAAATTGATAATGGTTTGAATATTTTTTGTGCTCAATGACTTCAACTGCGAGGGCTGATCGGGTAACGCTTTCACTTGTAGCGGATATGACTTCTTCTAAGGCTGGTTGTGTTGTTTCCGTTTGCTCTTCTAATGTTGGGTCATATACTTCTACCTTTACATTTGGAGAGGTTGGTTCCGTTTTTTGCGTGGATTTAACAACTGGCTTACTTCCTTCCTTCTCCGTCTCAACTTCGGCTGGTGCTGAAGATTCACGGCTCGAATTTTCAGGTTGGGTTGCCGGCTCGCCCGGATGAATAATTTGCTCTACGGATGAAGTTGGAACGGGTTCTTCTTTTGTGGAGAACCAAAAATACCCGACCATTACGACAACAACGGCAGCGCCCACCCAGGGAAGCCACCGTGTAAATAAGGTAACGGAAGAATCAATAGCAGGAGGCACCGGAGTATTTTTCAAAAGTTGCTTCAATTCCATTCTGCGCACCTCTTTTAATCCTTCAATCACCTGCGACTGAATTCTGAACTCTTGCATCAGTTCAGGGTCGGCAGCCAGCTTTTGTTCAAAAGCGGCCCGATCTTCTGCACTAAGGCGGTTGGTCAGAAAGTCGTCTAATTGTTCTATATCTTTCTCTGAGGTCATGATCTTAATCTAAAAAGTCTTTTTCTGAATATTGTGTTTTAATTAATTCGTCAAGCTTCTGCTTACACTTATACTTCTTCGTTTTTGCTGTGTCTGTATTGGCGAAGCCTAATCTATCCGCTATCTCCTGCATCGACATCTCTTCAAAATAGTAATACATCAAAACTTTTTTACAGGTATCGCCCAATTGATCTATACAACGAGCGATGATCTTGTTGCGTTCCGCTGTTTCTGTATCCATCGAAACAGAAGAATCCTTTTCTTCATTTGACAACCTCTTTTTTCGCTCCAGTTCCTTACGCCACAGGTTCTGACAGATGCTGTAGATGTAGGTGCTGATTTTGGAGGTCATCACCAGGTTTCCGGAAGTGGCCTTTTGCCAGAAAACGATGAGCGCATCCTGGTATATATCTCGCGCTTCCTCTTCTGTGCCGCTGTTGGTAATTACCAATTTGGTCATCATCCGGTAGTACTTCATGTACAGGAACTCAAGCGATTTCTCGTCTCCTCTGCGGATGCGATCAAAAATCTCCTTTTCGTCCATGCCTGAGTTCGATTTGAATACCATGAGCTATGATGTTGGTAACCTTGAGGTTAGATTAATTTATCGATGAAAAGGTACATAGAAAGTTCAGTTGACTTTTTTCCACGTTTGAGTGCGGTAGAAGGGGCCCCAATATCCTCTTACTTTTAATACATTTTCCTCTACCCAAAGTTTGCAACGATATATTTTGCCATTCTCAGGATCAAGGATATTTCCTTCTGTATATTCATTGCCAGACCTAATCATATTCTGTATAATTTCCATTCCTATAACTTTTTTATTGTGGCGGGCATCATCTTTGGAACACTCATCACAAACGGGATCAGGATCTTCACCCGGCTCGCGGTATAGCTTCGTGATTTTGCCAAAGATTTTTCCCTGGCGCTCAAAAATTTCTACCACTGACCTATCCTTACCTGTATTGTCATCAACGGTAGTCCACTTGCCGATAGCATCCTGACCATTCGAGAACAGGCAGCACATAACAAGAGCACAAAGCACTACAATAGCCTTCATGGTAGGGTGGTTATCTGTCAAAAATAAGAAAAGCCCCCGGATTTTAGTCCAAGGGGCCTTCTATTGTCAAAATGAAGTAATTCTGTCTGATTTTAGTCCAGACGGGTATTCAATTACTGTTGATTGGCTGCATCTTCAGCGTTAACTTTCGTTACTGATTCAATCTTAGGATTGTCTTGACTTTCAACGGCTGTTGCTTCTGTTTTAGGTTGAACTAAAAGAGGAGCAATGACAAGGGCCACTACAGACATGAGTTTAATCAAAATGTTCAGTGAAGGACCAGAAGTATCCTTGAAAGGATCGCCTACTGTATCACCAACAACCGCGGCCTTATGAGGGTCAGATTTCTTGTAATACATCTGTCCGTTAATTTCTACTCCTTCTTCAAAGCTTTTCTTTGCATTGTCCCATGCGCCACCGGCATTCGCCTGGAAGATTGCCATCAACACACCGGTAACGGTAACACCCGCCAGCATACCACCTAAAGCTTCTGCACCAAAGCCCGGAAGAAAGGCGATAACTACAGGTACAACAACAGCCATTAAACCCGGTACAATCATTTGACGGAGGGCAGCCTTGGTAGAAATTTCTATACACTTTCCATACTCTGCTTTTCCGTCTGCGTCATCGAAGGTCTTTTGATCTGCTGCTGACCAATCCTTCATATCTTTGTCGCCATTTCTCTTCATTACCTCTAATGCCGCCTTCAGTGCTGGAATTGTAGCGAACTGCCTTCTCACTTCCTCCACCATAAACATGGCGGCACGGCCAACGGCACCCATGGCAAGGGCTGAGAATACGAACGGAAGCATTCCGCCAATGAACAGACCTGCCATCACATTCGCTTTTGAAACATCAATTGTTTTCATGTTAGCCGTTGTCATGAATGCTCCAAAGAGAGCGAGTGCTGTAAGGGCAGCTGAGGCAATGGCAAAACCTTTACCGATAGCAGCCGTGGTGTTACCAACAGCATCCAATTTATCCGTACGCGAACGAACTTCTTTTGGTAGTCCCGACATTTCTGCAATACCACCTGAGTTGTCAGCAATTGGACCGTACGCATCAACAGCCAACTGGATTCCAAGATTGGATAACATTCCCACTGCGGCAATAGCAATGCCGTACAAACCTCCGAATTGGAAAGCGCCAATAATGGCAACAGCAATTACAATAATCGGCAACATGGTGGACATCATCCCTACACTAAGACCAGCAATAATATTGGTGGCTGCACCGGTTGATGACTGACGAATAATTGAAAGAACTGGCTTCTTACCAGAACCTGTATAATACTCTGTAATAAGACCGATGATTACACCGGCAACAAGACCGATTACCGTTGCCCAGAATACGCCAAGGGCTGTATAATGATTTCCTTTTTCAGGATCGGCCCATGAGTAGAGTGGATCTTTGAACCACCATTCAGCCGGAAGCATCCACATGATGATAAAGTAAGAAGCAACGATCATTACAGCAGATGACACGAACTCACCCATGTTCAATGCTTTTTGAGGATCGCCACCTTCTTTAACACGCACGAAGAATGTTCCTAAAAAAGACATGACAATACCGACACCAGCAAGCACTAAAGGAAGGAGTACTGCTGAAAGTCCGTTGAAATTATCAACAAAACCAGGTACCATAAATGCGGCACCTAATACCATTGTACCCACGATAGAACCTACATACGATTCGAAAAGGTCAGCACCCATACCCGCTACGTCACCTACATTGTCACCCACGTTATCTGCAATGGTTGCAGGGTTTAAAGGATGGTCTTCAGGAATACCTGCTTCTACTTTACCAACTAAGTCAGCACCCACATCGGCTGCTTTTGTATAAATACCACCCCCCACGCGGGCGAATAGGGCAATTGAAGAAGCACCAAATGAAAAACCTGTGATTACTGTGATCACCAAGTTTAGATTCATCTGATTATCAACACCAAACATATTAGAATACACGATAAATAGAACGCTTAGGCCCAATACACCAAGACCAACTACCCCCATCCCCATTACGGAACCGCCTGTGAAGGCTATCTCGAGTGCCTTTCCTAATCCGGTTCTTGCTGCTTGTGTAGCACGTACGTTCGCTTTAGTAGCTACGCGCATTCCTATAAACCCGGCAAGTACAGAACAGAATGCCCCTAATACAAAAGAGAAGCCTACCAGAGGGTGAGAAATTTCGCTGTCAGCAGTGAGAGCAAGGAGCAAAGCCACGCATACTACGAAGATGGCAAGTACTTTGTATTCAGCTTTTAGGAATGCCATCGCACCTTCAGCGATGTGACTGGCAATTTTTTTCATTTTGTCGGTACCTGCATCTTGCTTGTTTACCCAGGCACTTTTCCATACGACATACAGCAGCCCCAGCACGCCAAATACCGGCAGGGAGTAGAGTAGAGTTTGCATAAATTAAGTTTCGGTTTTAATGTTCAAAAAATCCCCAGACAGGGTCTAAGGAGGGCTTTAAAAAAGCACCGCAAATATAGAATAAGGATCAGGATTTTCAAGCCGGACCTTCACGGGGCCGTTATTCGTTGATCGTTAATTGTTAATCGGGTGTGTGGGGTTGTGCAAGGGCATGGCTCACCCATGCTCTCGATTAACGATTAACTGATAATGCTCTTAAGGGCGGCTGCCAATTTATTCTTGGTCTCGTTGGTGAGTTTATGGAGGCTTTCTGACTGAATGACGAATGACTGCCCATTCTCAACCGGTGTGTAGGTTTCGATCTCTCTTAGACAATTCCCAAAAGCCAGTATGGGCGCTTCCACTTTTATGGTTGACAAGGGTTGGTCTGACACTTGCATAATCTGAACGCTATTGATTGAGATACTCCTTAGGCCAAGATTGTTCTTTATGTAGTCGAGTATCTTTTTGAGTTGAGCAGTTTCCTCTTCGCTTAGGTCAGTCCACGGTCTATCGATTAAAATATATAGTGGAGGTGCAATTGAGTAAATTTCTTCATCCTTGTTGAATAATCGTTGTGCAAGATTTGGCATACTATTCCTTGATATCAAAAATTGATTTCAACTCGTTTGCTTCCGTGGGTTTCATTCTTCCGGCCAGAATTAACCGAAGTTGTCTTCTGCGAAGGGCACCATCGTAAAGGGCTTTTTCCTCTTCAGTTTCCGGAATACATTCCGGAACATCAATGGGTCTGCCGGATTGATCAACAGCCACGAACGTAAAGTACGCACTGTTGCTTTGAAATTTTTGCCCGGCAGGAATATCTTCCGCTTCCACATCGATGCGCACTTCCATGGATGAATTAAAAGAGCGGGTGACTTTTGCATTGAGTGTTACTACATTGCCTAATTGTATTGGATGCCGAAATGAAATGTTGTCAACAGAGGCTGTAACAACAATTCTATTTGAGTGTTTTTGTGCAGCGATGGCAGAGACAATATCCATCCAATGCATAAGCCTTCCACCCATCAGGTTGTTGAGGGTGTTGGTATCGTTCGGCAGCACAAGCTCGGTCATGCTGATGAAAGAATCTTTCGGATGTTTTAGCTTCTTGGCCATTCTTAAAATTCAAAGTTGAAAGTTCTACAGTTTAAAGTTCAAAGTTGATAAAATCCGGACACATAAGAACTTTTAGCTTTACAACTTTCAACTTTATTATCCCCAACCCTTTTCACCTTTCAGGGGTACAAAACTGAAATAATCGAAGTCCTCCTTAATGAGTTCACCTTTCACTTTCGTTATGCGAATCATTCGCTGACGTTCCAAATTACCCACGGGTATTATCAATATTCCACCTTCAGCTAATTGATTGGTAAGTGCTTCGGGCACGATCGGTGCGGCCGCGGTTACAATTATTCTGTCAAAAGGTGCTTTGGCAGGTAGGCCTTTTGATCCATCGCCATAAATAAAGAATGGTTTATAGCCCATCAGGGGTAGGAAGTCCCGGGTCTTTTCAAAAAGCACCCTGTTGTACTCTATAGTATAGAGTGTGGCCCCAAGCTCCATAAGTATACATGCCTGGTACCCAGAGCCTGTTCCAATCTCCAAAACCTTGTCCTTTGGCCTAACCGATAGCTTCTCAGTTTGAAATGCTACCGTGTAAGGCTGGGAGATGGTTTGGCCTTCCCCGATAGGGAAAGCTTTGTCTTCATAAGCATGATTTAAGAGGGCATCATCAAAAAAAACATGCCTGGGTACTTTCCCCATAACTGCCAAAACTTTCTCGTCAGTTATGCCTTTTTGGCGGAGTATTTTTACCAGTTTTTGACGTAGTCCGCGCTGCCTATAATTATCCTCAAACATGTGATTTTGGCGCAAAAAAGGCATTTTTTGCTTGTAAAAAAAGTTTCCCCAATTCTTTATGAAAATTGAAACCTTAGCCCCAACTTTAGGGTTCTCTCCACACAGTGAGAAAGCTCTTTGCCATAGCGTTCACATGTGTTTACCTGCTCCTGACAGTAGGCGTGGCTAAAACCACCCACTACTGTATGGGCAGGGAGAGATTTTCCACTCTTTTTACTTTTCAATCTAAATTTTGCTGCCCCCCTCAACCTGAAAGCGACTTTTCATGTTGCCATGATGACATTGAGTTAATCAAGATTACAGATGACCAGCAGGTTAGCCTTTCGACAACTATCTCAATACCTGATTTTTTCCTTATCCATGAGTTTACCTTTCCGGAAACAATCAGTCAATTCAATCAACAACCGTTAGAGTTTAAGGCATCCTATGCAGAAAAGCCTCCGTTAACTCATAGGCCATTCTACGATTTACATTGCAGCCTTATTTTTTACGAGGCCTGATTTCTCACCTGAATTGCCTTCCTTGCGGAGGAATGTTCTGTTAATTATCTATCAATTTACTTATTAAAAAATTAAACCATGAAAACGAATTTTTCATTAGTCCTATTTATATCATTCCTGCTTTCAGTCCCATCCTTTGCCCAGTCAAAAGTAACTACAGCACACATTAAAGTGTTTGGCAACTGCGGCATGTGCAAATCACGCATTGAAAAAGTCCTTGACCACAGTGGAATTAAACTTGCCAAATGGAACACGAAGACTAAAGACCTTGAAGTAGTCTATAACAAAAAGAAAATATCAGAACAGCAAATCCATGAACTGGTTGCTTCTGTGGGTCACGACACGGATAAAGTAAAGGCTAAGGATGAGGTTTACGCTAAACTTCCCTTCTGCTGTTTGTATCGGGATCATGATCACTCTGGTATTCATGATGATGGTGAGGGTAAGAAGCATGATAATCATCAGTAATTATCAATGAAAAAATATTTTCTTTTTATTCTCCTCATTGTTTGCGGAGGAATTTCTCATGCACAAAAACTAATGGGCCTTGTTATTGAAAAAGATGAGCAGGGCCTTGATAAGGCATTGCCGGGCGCCAATGTATATTGGTTGGGAACCGATAAAGGCACAACCACTGGTACGAATGGTGTTTTCTTAATCGATAAAATTTCCGAGTCGAACCGGTTGGTAATCAGTTTTACTGGATACAAGGCGGATACATTGACCATCACCGATCAAACCAGTATTAAAGTGTTGCTTCGGTCCAATCAAATACTTGATGAAGTAACCGTAACGGGGAGAAAAACATCAAGCACGTTTGATCAACTCAAAAACATCAATACCGTGGTGATGACGGAAAAAGAATTGTTCAAAGCAGCGTGTTGCAATCTCTCAGAAAGTTTTGAAACAAATCCGTCCATCGATGTGGCTTTCACGGATGCCATTACAGGAACAAGACAGATTCAAATGCTGGGACTTTCTGGTCCCAACACATTGATTTCCATAGAGAATATGCCCGGAGTGCGTGGCCTGGCTTCAAGTCAGGGGATTCAATTTATTCCGGGAACATGGATCAATTCCATCCAGGTAACGAAGGGAGTCGGGTCTATTGTGAACGGATATGAAAGTATTGCAGGGCAGATCAACGTAGAAATGAAAAAACCCCAGGAAAGTGAAAAGGTATACCTGAACGGATATGTGAATCAATCAGGAAGGAGTGAGGTTAATTTCAACTATACCACGCAGGCTGGCAAAAAATGGGCTACCACATTTCTTACCCATGCGAGTACGCGGCCATTTGAAATGGATGAGAACAATGATTCGTTTCTGGATTTTCCAACCGGAAGGCAGTTGAACTTTATTAATCGATGGGTTTATAACAGCGGTACGGGATGGCTTGGCCAGATCGGTGTGAAGGTGTTGAATGATACAAAACAAGGCGGACAAACTGATTTCAATTCTGAATCAGATAAGTTTACAACAAACCGTTACGGGCTGGAGATCAATACAAATCGTTATGAAGTTTGGAGTAAGATTGGGTATCAGTACAAAGAGAAACCCTATAAAAGTGCAGGTCTTCAGCTTTCAGCAATTCAACATGAACATAATAGTTATTATGGATTTACACAGCACCGGGCTGATGAACAATCGATGTATGCGAACCTGATTTATCAGTCTATCATTGGCAACACGCAACATAAGTTCAAAACAGGGTTGAGTTTCCTGTATGATGATTTTGATGAGCAATTACTGGATACCATCAGGCTCATTCGAAACGGAACCCAGGTGAATACACTTGATTTTAACAGAACCGAAATTGTTCAGGGCGCTTTCATTGAATATGATTATGATAACCTGAAAAATTTCTCGGTGGTTGCTGGTGTACGAATTGATTATCATAATCTGTTTGGTGCGATGTTTACGCCTCGTCTTCACGTGAAGTATGACGTTACGAAAACAACCGCACTTCGTTTCTCTGCCGGCAAAGGGTGGAGGGTGGCGAACCTGCTCACTGAGAATACAGGAATACTTGCTTCGTCACGACAATTGGTATTTTCGAATTTTCAAACCGACAAAGCGTACGGCTTTAAACCGGATCAAGCGTGGAATTATGGTGCCAATCTCTCCCAAAATTTTACCATTGATTACCGACCGGGAAGCATAACGGTTGATTATTATTTCACCGATTTTGAAAATCAGGTGGTACTTGATCTTGATAAATCGGTCCGTGAAGCCAGTTTTTCCGGATTGAATGGAAAATCATATTCGCAAAGCATTCAATTACAAGTTGATTATGAATTGATCAGAAGATTGGATGTTCGGTTGGCCTATCGCTACCTCAATGTAAAAACTGATTATTCAGAAGGGTTACTTTTACGTCCGATGATTTCAAAAACCCGCGCGTTTATCAATCTTGCCTATGAAACAAAGAATCAATGGAAATTTGACTATACTGTGCAATGGCTAGGCAAACAGCGTTTGCCGGATACGAGTGAAAATCCACAGGCTTACCAGGTAAATAATTTTTCACCGGACTACGCCTACGACCTCATGTCCCGCAGCGATGAGTTTGGCCAGAAGGTGCGAACCAAGGAAGCCGGCCACTCCCGTT
>JAKEEN010000095.1 GCA_022616575.1 Flammeovirgaceae bacterium | reverse complement strand
CCTCCTGCGGGCTCTCGGTGTCGCGGTCCAGCTGGAGCGCCTGCGCTTCCAGAGTGCGCGGAATAGGGGTTGCCGTCATCACCAGTATATGCGGATACAGGGCGCTGTTTTTCTGCCAGAGTTTTGATCGTTGCGCTACACCAAAGCGGTGTTGCTCATCAACAATGGCCAAGCCCAGGTTTTTGAACTGCACTTCTTCTTCAATAAGAGCATGCGTGCCAATTAATATTTTCAATTCGCCTGACTGAAGTTCTGTATGAATATGCTTTCGGTCTGATTTTTTCACCGAACCCATGAGCAATGCAATGGTGAGTTGCATAGTGTCAGCATATTTCTTCAAGTTGTTATAATGTTGCTGGGCAAGAATTTCAGTGGGTGCCATTAATGTGCACTGTGCCCCTCCACCAATGGCAATGAGCATACAAATAAAAGCTACAATCGTTTTGCCACTACCCACATCACCCTGCAAAAGTCGGTTCATTTGCTTGCCTGACTTAAGATCTGCATAAATTTCCTTAATCACTTTTTTCTGCGCACCTGTAAGCGGAAAAGGCAGATGCTGGTTGTAAAACTTTGTGAGCAGGGTTGCATCTTGAAAGGATTGTCCTCTGAATTTTTCTTTGCGAATCACCTTCAGCTTCAACAACCGAAGTTGCACGTAGAACAATTCTTCATATTTGAGCCGTTGCTGTGCCTGGGTAAGAAGTTCATGCGATTGAGGAAAATGGATATTGACAATCGCCTCTTGCTTCGAAATTAATTGGTACTTTTTCAGTAATAAATCTGAAAGTGTCTCCCTGATTTTTGACAAAGCTGACCGGAGCAATTCCTGAACTAGTTTTGAAATGGCTCTACTATCAAAATGACGGGCGCGAAGTTTTTCACTTAGCGGGTAAATAGGGTGAAGCGCTCCGCCCTTCTCATTTTTTTCTGTTAAGACATCCAACTCAGGGTGTGCGATGCTAAACTTATTGCCATAGCGTGCGGGCTTACCGAAGGCAACATACTCCACACCAATTTTTACCTTGTCATTTACCCAATTGATACCCTGAAACCACACCAACTCCATTTCACCGGTTTCATCTTGAAAGCGGGCTGATAACCTTTTTTTTCTACCAGCCCCTACTAACTCCTTTCGAACTATTTTACCTTTTACCTGCACATAGGGCATTTCCTCGCTCAATTCTTTTATGGAAAAGAATTTTGTGCGGTCTTCGTGGCGAAACGGATAGTGTTGAATTAGATCGCCAAAAGTGAAAATCTTCAACTCCTTCTGAAGTAATGCCGCGCGTTGAGGGCCGACACCCTTGAGATACTCAATAGATGTGTCAAAAAAGTCGGCCATGCAGTGTAAAAGGTGTTTTAATATTTAGATAACAAATATTTTTTGACACTTTGAAAATATTTTTTGCTAACTTACTAATCCTGGCTCTAAAAAAATCGGGGTTACCTCGGTGTTTTTAGATGGATTTAATCGTTGTCTATCATTGTCTATGAAACTGGCTGGCAAAGTCTACAAGGGTATTCATTATATCGAACTGAGGGATTTACCACAAGACCATCAGCGCAGAATTGTTGAGTCATATGGTAATGAATGCCTCATCAAAATTGTGGTTGATCACTCCATTGTGAGAAACTGCATCCAGTATAAAGACTATGAAACCTGGTATAAAGTAAATTTCAGTTCGGTTGAAGCGCCAGTTGTAGGATCTGCTAATGGGATATTGGCTTTGGAAGGCCAACTTAAGTCAGTCCCAAATGCCTGAGTCAGGAACAACCTCAAGTACGTTACCCTCCGGGTCTTCAAAGTAGAATGATTCTTTTCCGCTTTTCCAAACCACCTGATCGGTTATAATTATCCCTTTCGATTTTATTTCTGCTTTTGCTGACTCGTAATCCTGAAGTTTTACTTCGAACGCAAAATGCTGTTTGCCTCCACCAAAATGTGATGGTGGCCTTTTTTTTGTTTTAGAATCTTCCGGGTTAAAACATAAAAGTACAGATGAACCTGCCCTGAAAAAGATGTGCTTGTTTTCGACTGCACCGATTATTTCAAGACCAAGCAAACCATGATAAAATTCTTTGGCCTTGGGCAGGTCTTTTACATAGAGGCAGGTTTCTTTAATTTTAGTGAATTTCAAATCGTAAATCGTAAATCGTTAATGGTTAATCGAACACAATTTTCCTTTTCACCTCCACGTATTCATTCCATAATTCTTCCAGAATTTTTGCTGCCGGTTTTATTTCACGGATAGCAGCAGCCACCTGTCCAATCTCCAGTTCGCCTTCATCAAGATTGCCTTCAAACATTCCGGTTTTAGATCTGCGCTTACCAAGTAGTTCAGCAAGCTCTTTTTTAGAAGCACCTCGCATTTCTGCTTCCTGAACCTGGTGAAAAAATTTGTTTTTGATCATCCGAACCGGTGTGAGCTGTTTTAAGGTCAACATGGTACCCCCTTCGTCTGTTTGTGTAATGAGGTTCTTGAAATTCTGATGCAGCGATGACTCTTCACTGGCGGCAAACCGCGAGCCCACCTGAACGCCATCTGCACCAAGAGCTTCAGCAGCCAGCATGGCACGACCGGTAGCAATTCCCCCAGCTGCCAGTATGGGTATTTTTACGGCATCGCGTACCATCGGAATCAGAACCATGGTGGTGGTTTCCTCTCGTCCGTTGTGCCCGCCTGCTTCAAAGCCCTCTGCAACTACGGCATCTACACCTGCATCTTCTGCTTTTTTCGCAAACTTTACGCTTGATACTACGTGCGCAACTTTTAATCCCTTCTCTTTTAAGAACTTAGTCCATGTTGAAGGGTTGCCTGCCGAACTGAACACTATTTTTACCTCTTCATCCACGATTACTTTCATCAGCTTATCGATGTCGGGGTATAACAAAGGAACATTAACACCGAATGAGCTATGGGTGGCAGCTTTGCATTTTTGAATGTGCTCTTTCAACACCTCGGGGTACATAGAACCAGAGCCGATAATACCCAAGCCCCCGGCATTGCTTACGGCCGAAGCAAGGCGCCACCCACTCGTCCAGATCATGCCGGCTTGTATTATGGGCACTTTAATGTTGAAGGTGTGTGTAATTCTGTTGGAAAACTTTTCTATTGATAGCATAAATTGAAAACTGAAAATCTATGTTTCTGAAAATCTGTGTTTTAGGCATTCAGGATTTAAACTAAGCAAAAAAGAAATCCACAAAATCAGCAGTCGATAAAAAGCATATAACTTGCTGATAATCAAAATATTGAGCCTTAACCTCAAGGTAATGTGGACAACTTGTTTTTTTTGTGGATTTCTTTTCGGCCTGAAATTTGACTTTTTTCAATGATTTAAGGATATGTAAGAGATGGTTGGAATTTGTTCCGTTCTGCTGATATTTGAACTTCTTTT
This sequence comes from Flammeovirgaceae bacterium, assembly GCA_022616575.1. Taxonomy (GTDB): domain Bacteria; phylum Bacteroidota; class Bacteroidia; order Cytophagales; family Cyclobacteriaceae; genus JAKEEN01. The sequence goes on along the minus strand of JAKEEN010000095.1, from coordinate 711 downwards.
AAACGAACTCGTTTTCCCCTTATGAAAAGAATTTTTGTCGTTCTGTTAATCCTCATTACGGTTGGCGTTCAAGCACAAAAGCCGGAGACCATTAAGTTAAAACAGCTACAGCAATGGATGGGTGAAAAAACCGATCGCATTAAAGTGCTCAATTTCTGGGCTACCTGGTGCGCACCCTGCATTAAAGAGATGCCTTACTTCGAAAAATTGAATCAGGAAAACAAGGAAGTCGATGTGATGCTTGTGAGTATGGACCTGGAACTTGATCCGAACCCTGAAAAAGTTTATCGCTTTGTAGATCGGAAAAAACTGACCTCAAAAGTGGTATTGCTGGATGAAAAAAACCCGAATTCATGGATTGATAAAATTGAAGAACAGTGGCAGGGATCGCTTCCAGCAACCATTATCATCAATCCTAAAACCGGTCAAAGAAAATTTGTTGGAAAAGAACTTCACGAGGGTGACCTTGAAAAGCTAATTGCAGAAATACAGTAAGATTTAAATTAATAACTCTATGAAAACCATGAAGATGATCGTGTTAGCTATGTTTTGTATGGCAACTTTTTTTGCGGGGAGTCCTCAATACCTGAGCTATGGGGTGGGTGATACTGTTTCTGAATTCAAGTTGAAAAATGTGGATGGTAAAATGGTTTCACTCTCAGATTTCAAAACCTCGAAAGGAGTAATATTGATTTTTGATTGCAATACATG
>JAKEEN010000094.1 GCA_022616575.1 Flammeovirgaceae bacterium | reverse complement strand
GTTGAGAAAATCACTGAGAAAATTCTTCCTGAAAAGGATGTGGACGGATTTACCAATCACAATTTTGGAAGTATCATTTCCAAGAATCCATTACTTATGCCTGCTACTCCTTTTGGAGTTATGGAATTGCTAAGAAGATACCATATTGAGACGGAAGGAAAACATGCGGTGGTCGTTGGTGCCAGCCGAATAGCGGGTGCACCATTAAGTATGATGCTGACAGAAATGGGCCGGGCTACAGTTACCATTTGTCACAAGCATACCAAAGATATTGCTTCATTTACCCGAAGTGCCGACATACTGTTTGTAGCTGTTGGAAAACCCGGATTAATAACTGCCGATATGGTGAAAGAAGGAGCTGTTGTGATTGATATAGGGACAACACGGGTTGAAGGACCGCAATTTAAAAACGGATGGGCTATTAAGGGTGATGTTGACTTCAAGAAAGTTTCTGAGAAGGCTTCTTTTATTACACCTGTGCCGGGTGGCATTGGCCCGATGACCATTGCTTCTCTTTTATTGAATACATTAAAAGCAACTGAGCTTCGTAACCCATAATAATTTCAAATCTCAGATTTCAAATTTCAATGTGAAACTTGAAATTTGAAATTTGAAATTTGAAATCTGAAACTTGAAACTTTCAACTAAATACCGGCAACCGGACATTCAAAACTTGAAATCTGAAATTCCTGTGATGGAAGATTTCTATACTATACAGGGTGAAGGTTTCTATCAAGGATGCGCTGCGTATTTTATAAGACTCGGTGGATGCGATGTAGGTTGTGTTTGGTGCGATGTAAAGGAATCATGGGATGCTTCTGCCCATCCGGTAGTGAGCGTAAATTCCTTAGTTGATAAAGCAATACAAAGTGGTTGCAAGATTGTGGTCATTACCGGGGGTGAGCCCGCCATGTACGATCTTACTTTTTTAACGGAGGAACTTCGCAAGGCCGGATTGAGAACACATATTGAAACATCAGGCGTTTATCCGCTCACCGGTACATGGGATTGGATTTGTTTCTCGCCCAAGAAATTCAAAGCGCCTGATCATTCTTTATATTCTATTGCGAGCGAGCTTAAGGTTGTTGTATTCCATAAAAGCGATTTGGCGTGGGCCGAAGAACATGCTGTGAAAGTGAGTCCTGAATGCAAATTATTTCTGCAGCCTGAATGGTCGAAAGAAAAAGAGATATTGCCGTTAATAATTGAACACGTTAAGCAAAATCCAAAATGGCGAGTTTCGTTGCAGGTTCATAAATACATGAATATACCTTAGATTAGTCCGAGGCGACTGGCTCGCGGCTTGAAGCTCGCAGCTTTAAGCCAAATGGGAAGTGATGAATATTGAAGAATTCAAATATGAGATAAATGAGCTGGGACGAGAGAGAGTCCCTTTTTTATTTATTGTGGATTTTGAAATGAAAAGGCCGTTGGTCTTTAAGCTATCTGAGGTAACTAATGATGAGGTATTGTATTCAATTAATGGGTTTACGAATACGGAACTTAAGAAGTCAGTAAGTAATTGTACAATCATAAAGTCGCCTGTTGACTTTGAAACATACCGGAATAAGTTTCAAAAGGTCTTAAAACATCTTGAGTACGGAGATTCATTCCTGACGAATCTCACCATGAAAACCAAAATACAACTCTCATGCTCATTACGTGAGGTATTTCATGCAAGCCAGTCAAAGTATAAGCTTCTTTTAAGAGATCAATACTTAGTTTTTTCCCCCGAAATTTTTATCCAGATAAAAGAAAATAAGATTTATTCTTTTCCAATGAAGGGAACCATCAATGCAGATATTCCCGATGCTGAGAAAATAATTTTAAACGATAAGAAGGAGTTAGCTGAGCATGTTACCATTGTTGACTTGATCAGAAATGATTTGAGTATGGTTGCATCAAATGTGGAGGTAACACGGTTTCGGTATGTAGATCAAATTACAACAAATCAAAAAAACCTGCTTCAGGTCAGTTCGGAGATTCGGGGCACTTTGCAAAACAATTGGCCTTCTCATATGGGCGATATATTACTTGAACTTTTGCCTGCGGGTTCTGTAAGCGGGGCGCCAAAAAAAAGAACGTGCGAGATTATCCAGGAAGCTGAAGAAATTGATCGTGGATACTATACCGGTATTGTCGGCTTGTTTGATGGTGTTTCACTGGATTCCGGAGTAATGATTCGCTACATTGAAAAAGATAGAGAGAATTTATATTACCGAAGCGGAGGAGGCATTACTACTCAAAGTATTGCTGAAGCAGAATATCAGGAAGCAATTGATAAAGTGTATGTCCCAATTCATTGAATCGATACGACTTTTCAATGGTAAGTTTGAAAACATGGGGTATCATGAAAAACGGATGAGGGCCTCGCTCCAATTTATCAATGGAATGTCCGATGATTTTAATTTAGAAAAATTTCTTTCACGGTTTTCAATCCCTGTTAACGGACTCTATAAATGCCGGATAGTATATGATCAGGTAAATATGGAAGTGGAATTTATTCCTTACAAAGCAGTGATGGTGAAAAAAATCAAATTGGTTAGAGCGGATTTTATTTCCTATGACCTTAAGTTTAAGAATCGCAAGGAAATTGAAGAACTGTTTGAGCAACGAGACGGGTGCGATGATGTTCTCATTATCAAGAATGGAATTGTTACGGATTGTTCCTATTCAAATATCGTGTTTAAAAAAGGAGCGCGTTGGATGACACCGGCAACCCCCCTATTAAAAGGTACCATGAGGCAAAGTCTTCTGGATTCAGGTAAGATTTTTGAAGAACTGATTAAAACTGAAGACATGCGAACGTATCAATCTTGCAAATTGATAAACGCTATGCTCGGATTTGACGGGCCTGAAATTGAAGTGAACAATATTGTTTCTTAAATTTAACGATGCGTCAACTCTTAATAATAGTTTTTACTTTTAGTTGTATCGATATATCAGCTCAGGTTGCTCTCGGCAGTAAGTCAAAGAAAGCAATTGAACTGTACACGGTGGCTGATAACTATCGGGTGAGAGGTCAATACCCGGAAGCCATTGATTTATTGAATCAGGCCATTGCCAGGGATAAAAAATTCACGGAAGCGTATT
>JAKEEN010000093.1 GCA_022616575.1 Flammeovirgaceae bacterium | reverse complement strand
GGTGTTCCGTTACTTTCAATCTGGGGAGGCACACACACGAGTGCGGGCTTTGGGCCGTTTGGAAAGGGTGAGGAGAGTATTTTGGAAATCTCAGTGGATGAATTGACTTGCCGGCCCTGTTCAATATATGGAGTTGAAGTTTGCCATCGTGGAGATTTTGCCTGCCTTACCCGTATAAAAGCAAAACAAGTTGCGGAAAAAATAGTATCAAGGATTTAACACTGGGTGGGTTAAAGCAGTAAATTTTATAAGAATGAAAAGGAAGTTTGATACGATCATTTTTGATCTGGGCGGTGTATTAGTTGATTGGAACCCTCGCTATTTATACAGAAAGATTTTTAAGACCGAAGCAGAAATTGATTGGTTCCTTGAAAATATCTGTACCCCGGAATGGAATGAACAGCAGGATGCCGGACGGTCATTTGAAGCAGCAACGGAGGAATTGGTCTTACAATATCCTGATCATGAACATGCCATCCGTGCCTGGTACGGACGGTGGGATGAAACTATTCAGGGTTCAATCCCCCAGACAGTTGAGATACTTAGGGAGATCAAACAAAATAACGGCCATCGTTTATATGCGCTTACTAATTGGTCGCACGAGACATTTCCGTGGGCATTGAAGAATTTTGACTTCCTACATTGGTTTGAAGGTATTGTTGTATCAGGAGAAGAAAAGACCCGAAAACCTTTCCCTGAGTTTTATCAAATTCTGTTTGATCGATATCAGGTTCAGCCGAAGAGAACAATCTTTATTGATGACAATTTAAAGAATGTAGAAGCCGGGAAGATGATGGGTATGGAAACAATTCATTTTCAGTCGCCTCATGCGTTGCATGCATCGCTGAGGGAGTTGGGCATTCTATAGATTCTTCAAAATTCATATCTTAGTCCGGTAGAAATCTCAAGGTGATGAAAAACTATCGCAGTTGGCTCATAACCTCCGTTGTGTTTCAACTCCTCACAGCGGGTGTACATTCTATCGCACTCTTTGTTACACCTTTACCCCAAAACGATACCGAAAAACAATTGTTTGACCTGATGCAAAACTACAGGAGCGACATGGGAGCCGGATTTTCACCCTCCACTTTTGAATTGATGACCGCATTAAGCTCCTGCTTCACGCTTGTGTACCTGATGGGTGGTTTAACAACATGGTTCCTTTTAAGGAAGAAAGTAGCTGTTGATATTTTGAAAGGGGTTATCGGAATTCAAGTACTGATTTTAGGAACCTGCTTCTTCATCATGCTCTTTCTCACTTTCCTTCCTCCGGTTGTCTTGACGGGAATAGTTTTCTTTTGTCTGTCAGCCTCTTATTTTCTATTGGCTAAGAGGTCTTCTTAAATTCCAAAATACACTTCTCAATAACATCACAACACTCATGAAGTTGCTCTTCGTTAATTACGAGCGGAGGTGCTAAGCGAATAATATTTCCGTGGGTTGGTTTCGCCAGTAAACCATTCTTAGAAAATTCAACACAGAGATTGTAGGCCGTTTCACTCTCGGGTGAGTCATTGATGACAATGGCGTTTAATAATCCTTTACCGCGTACAAGGGTAATAAGACTTGTCTTTTTCATCAAAGCTTGCATACGTTCCCGGAAAATAACTCCAAGGCGCTGAGAGTTTTCTGCAAGCTTTTCATCTTTCACTACTTGCAGAGCTTCCATACAAACGGCCGCAGCCAGTGGATTACCTCCAAACGTAGATCCGTGCTCTCCCGGTTTAATCACCAGCATGATTTCATCATCAGCCAAGACAACAGAAATGGGTAACACGCCACCGCTTAATGCTTTTCCAAGAATCAACAAATCTGGTCTTACGCCTTCATGATCGGAGGCTAACATTTTTCCGGTACGTGCAATACCGGTTTGAATTTCATCCATCATCAGGAGCACATTGTGTTTCTTACATAACTGTGCCGCGGTTCTTAGATAGCCTTCAGCAGGAACATATACACCGGCTTCTCCTTGAATGGGCTCAATCCACAATCCACAAACATTTGGATTATCGAGTGCCTTTTCCAATGCTGCTACGTTGTCATAATCAACAATTTCAAAACCGGGCATAAAAGGTCCGAAGCCTTTGCGAGCTGAAGGATCGGTGGATGCTGAAATTATAGTCGTGGTTCTTCCATGGAAATTTTTCTTCACAGCAACAATGACAGCTTCATTATCAGGGATGCCTTTTTTTGTGTAACCCCATTTGCGAGCCAGTTTAATAGCTGTTTCGTTAGCTTCTGCACCACTATTCATAAACAGTGCTTTTTGATAGCCAAACGTTTCACAGACATATTTTTCAGCAAGGCCTAATTTGTCATTGTAAAATGCACGGGAGGTAAGTGTGAGTTCTTTTGCTTGCTCAATGAGGGCATTGATAATACGAGGATGACAATGACCCTGATTAACGGCACTATAAGCCGACAGAAAATCGTAATAGCGTTTGCCTTCTACATCCCATAGAAAAACACCCTCACCCTTGGTTAAAACAACGGGCAGGGGATGATAATTATGAGCTCCGTATTTGTCTTCCAGTAAAATGGCTTCGCGGCTGGTGCTGATTGTTTCGGTCATAATCGTTAATCATTAATGGTTAATCGTTATGATACAACGACTAACGTGCAAAATTAATCCAAATTTGTTGAATGCTACGAAATCAGTTTCATAGAAAATCATAGTATCACTTGGCCTCAAAATGATAACTTTGTGCTAATGGAAATACTTTTTTTGGCCTTGGGAGCTGGTATAGGCCTTGCATTGGGTTGGTTTATTGCGCGCACAAAATCGTTAGCTGAAAATAGCCGCAACACATCGGCTGTCATTGTCGAACAAGAAAGAAACAAGGAGTATCAATTTCAGCTTGCTCAGTTAAAAACAGAACTTGAACAAGAACGGAACAAGGTGTTGGATTTAACCAACAGTTTAGCCGCCACGGAATCTGATTATCGCAATCTCGAAGAAAAGCTGGATGAGCGCAAAAAAGAATTAACCGAACTTCAAGAACGCTTTACGCTTCAGTTTAAAAACCTGGCCAACGAAATTTTTGAAGAGAAGAGTAAGAAATTTACAGATCAGAATAAATCCAACTTGTTCGACATTTTAAAGCCACTGGGTGAGAAAATAGTTGAGTTCGAAAAACGAGTTGAAGAAACGCATAAGGACACCATCACGCGCAACGCGGCACTCCGGGAGCAACTGGAAAATCTTCAGAAGCTGAATGTGCAGATGACGCGCGAGGCCGAGAATTTAACCCGTGCCTTAAAGGGAGATTCACAAGCGCAGGGTGCCTGGGGCGAATTTATTCTTGAAAGCATTCTCGAAAAATCAGGATTGGAAAGAGATCGCGAGTACACCATACAAGAATCTTTTACTACCGAAGAAGGAAGATTTCGCCCCGATGTAATTATCAGGTTACCCGAAAGCAAGCATGTAATTGTCGATTCAAAGGTGAGCTTGACTGCTTACAACAATTTTGTGAATGCAAATACAGATAGTGAGAAGGCAGCCGCGTTAAAAGCCCATTTGCTTTCCATCCGTCAACACATGAAGGGATTGGCTGATAAGAATTATGCGAAGAATATTTCTGAATCAGGATTGGATTTTATTATTATGTTCATTCCCATTGAGCCGGCTTACATTTTGGCAATTCAAAGCGAGAAAAGCCTGTATGAGGAAGCACTTGAGAAACGAATTGTGTTTGTAAGTCCAACCCTGTTGATTCCATCATTACAACTCATCAAAAATGTTTGGAAGCAGGAATACCAAAACCGGCATGTTATTGATATTGCCAACAAGGCGGGCGACTTGTACGATAAGTTTGTTGGCTTCACGGAAGACTTGATTGTATTGGGGAGGCATCTGGATTCGTCTAAAAAATTCTATGAAGAGTCGATGAAGAAACTTTCAGTAGGGAGTGGAAATCTTGTACGCAAAGTAGAAGACCTCAAAAAATTAGGAGCGAAGGCAAGCAAGTCGATTGATCAGAAATTATTGGGTCGCTCGGAAGAGCAAACGGATTTGTTTGAATAGCCTGCTCTTTAAGTCATGTTGAGCGGAGTCGAAACATGATGACTTATTTCAAGTTTAGAGGTCAACCTTCGACTCCGCTCAGGGTGACATAAAATTATGAACCAATATTTCGTTTATATTCTCCTTTGTTCTGATGGCTCCTATTATACAGGAATTACTAATGATATCGAAACGAAGATTGTGGGAGCATGAAACCAAATTTTATCCTGGAGCGTACACTTCAAACCGTCTTCCGGTGAAACTTGTATTTTGGGAAAAGTTTAACAATCCTGATCATGCTATTGAGTTTGAAAAACAAGTGAAAGGTTGGGGAAGAAAAAAGAAGCAAGCATTAATTGACCGGAATTGGGATAGACTCAAGGAATTAGCAGTTTGTAAGAATGAAACGCACTACTCGAAGAAAGAAAGTTGAAGAGGGACGTCACCCTTCGACTCCGCTCAGGGTGACAATTAATACCGGTCAGACTGAGCGGAGTCGAAGCCTGACTGACACAAAACTCCACCGCTCTACTGTCGAAGCAGTGATACGTTCGCTGCAAAAAATCTTTATTGAAAAACGATATGCCGATAAGGTGATTGAAAAAACCTTAAAAGAAAATCCACGCTGGGGTTCACGCGATCGAAGGTTCATAGCGGAAACCACCTATGAAATTGTTCGCTGGTATCGGCTGCTTAAAGAATCTGCTGAAGCAAGGAACAATGATTTTATAACCCTTTTTGGAGCGTGGTGCATCTGGAAAAATATTGAGCTGCCAACCTGGTATGAAATCAAATCCTATCAAATCCAAAAAGTAAAAGAGCAACTGGAAAAAAATCAATCCACTAGAAAAATAAAAGAATCCATTCCTGATTGGCTTGATGAAGTAGGTGAGATTGAATTAAAGGAAAAATGGGATCAAGAACTCTCTGCTTTAAATAAAACGGCCGCTGTTGTACTTCGGGCAAATACCTTGAAAGTTTCGCTTCAGAAACTCCAGACCATATTATCAGAACAGGGAGTTGAGACCTATGCCATTCAAAATTTCCCGGACGCGCTGATTCTTCAGCAACGTCAAAATGTTTTTTTAACCGCTGCGTTTAAGGAAGGATTATTTGAAGTACAAGATGCCGGGTCGCAAACCATTGCTCCATTCTTGCGCATCGAGCCAGGCATGCGCATCATTGATGCCTGTGCCGGTGGTGGTGGAAAAACATTGCACATCGCCTCACTGCTTCAAAACAAAGGGCGCATTATTTCCATGGATGTAGAAGCCTGGAAACTGGATGAATTAAAAAATCGCGCCAAGCGGGCGGGAGCTACCACTATAGAAACCCGGGTAATTGATTCATCGAAAGTGATTAAGCGCCTGGAACATTCTGCTGACAGATTGTTATTGGATGTTCCATGTTCAGGATTGGGTGTTTTAAAAAGAAATCCTGATGCCAAATGGAAAATGCAACCCGATTTTATTGATAAAATAAAAATAACTCAACAGGAAATTCTTCAGTCGTATAGCCAAATGCTGAAGCCTGGTGGACTGATGGTTTATGCTACCTGCAGCATTTTATATTCAGAGAATGAGGATCAGGTAAGAAAGTTCCTTTCAGGAAATTCTTCATTTGAGTTGATCGAGGAAAAAAGACTTTGGCCCAGCGATGGCTTCGATGGCTTCTATATGGCGTTGATAAAACGCTTAGCCGTCTGACTGCTTCAAGCGGTCTGGGCTGGCTCAGTTGATGGGCTCAACCTGACAAAAATTTATTTCATTTCTCTTATCCACTGCCTTACCAAATCGACACCTTCTTGGTGCACCAATTTCCTTCCCATCTCAGGCATCATAATTCCCGGATGAGTGGATTCGATTCTGAATTGTAAGATGGACTCATCGGGTTTACCTGGCACAATGCTGAATAATCGGCCACCTGAACCTTTACCAGCCGCTACAGGGGCTTTTCCGATTCCGAGCTCATAGGCATTTGTAACAGAAGCATTTAAATGCAGTCCACTTGTTTTGGCGGGGCCATCGGGCCGGTGACAATGAGCACAATTAATTTCAAGCCAGGCACGCGCACGTTTTTCTGTGGATTCATTTTTGTTGTCATAATTAGTAAGTGCTGCAATTGAATTTAAATCAGGAAGTTGATCTATGAGAGAAGCCTGATGCCAATTCACTAATTGATTTTCATCTGCTTCATTTTTATTTAATTGTCTTGCAGAAAGCCCAATGGGAGTAATCTGATCTCCTTTTAAGTGACAGCCTTTACATTGATTCACATTCGGCACCGAGTAGCTGATATTCTTTATCTGTCCGTCAGTATGCTTCCACGATACGTCAATACTTTCACCTGCTACGTTGAGAAACGCATCTGTCTGTTTATTATTCCATACATATGGCAAGGCAATCCAACCATTCAGCTCCCGGATAAGCAGACGTGTTTCTAAAATCCGCACGGTCTCTTCGGGTTTATTAAAGTCAGCGGGATAATAAAAGTTTTTGATCAATACAGAGCCTACGGGAAATTCAAAAACTTCTGTATGGTTAAAAATTGCTTTTGCCCCCTGGGGGATTTTTACAAATCTTTTTTTGAGTGCGTAGTCCGAAAATAGTTGGGCATTGATCGAATAATGAACAACCCCTTCAACAGGTTCAAGATTTTTTAAGGGTATATGAAAGAAGCCATAGTCTGAAAGTTTTTCCTTTCCAAAGGAAACGTCATTGATTGGAAGTTCCTCTTCTCCAGCCACTACAATAGCTTCCTCTTTCTTTGTT
>JAKEEN010000092.1 GCA_022616575.1 Flammeovirgaceae bacterium | reverse complement strand
TATTGTGGAATTAAAAATTCAACACCTTTATTCTCATTTTTCTGCCACATGCCACCGCTTCCTACAGATACTTGCCAGTTTTTTTTCTCCCGCAGGAAATAAATGAAGTTGTAGGTTGCAGAGTTGAGATCGAAGAATAATTCTTCTGTTTTAGGTTCAGCTACATCACCGTATTCTTTTCGTTGATTGCGCTGATAGGCAAGCGCTGTTTGGAGGCGTGTATTCCCAAAGTAGAAGTTTGAGCCGCTCGCCAACCGAAAGTGAAAAATCTTTTGGTTTGGAATAAACAAATCATAACTCTTCAATTCTGAGTGGGTAGCGCTCACAACCCCAACTGTGTCAGCAATAATTTTTTCATAAATGAAATTGCCAAGGGAATCGCGATCACCTTCGGTAAGACCCAGGGTTTGATTGAACAAGCTGGCATTTAGATACGAATAGCCCCATCGTTTGCTAATACCGAGGGTTCCATTAACATTTGCCTCCCGAAACCCAGAGTTAAAAACACGGCCATCAAATTTATTCTGATAAGGTTTTGCCGTTTTATTGCTTGCGCGGAATTGCCACTGAAAATTTTTTGAATTACCGGCAATCTGTAGCGAGTTGGCGAATAGTCCATGATTACTCTGATAGTTGCTGATGAGCTTAGATTGAACTGTACCTTGAGGAACAGGGGCCGAGGGAAGAAAGTTAATGACGCCACCTAATCCATCACTTCCATACATGAGGCTCCCGGCACCCTTAACAATTTCAATGCGCTCCACTGAAAACTCATCGATTTCAATTCCATGTTCATCGCCCCACTGCTGGCCCTCCTGTCGCACACCATCAAATAGCGTGATAACCCGATTATACCCCAACCCGCGAATCACAGGTTTTGATATGGCAACTCCGGTTGAAATGGCAGCGATTCCATTTTTCATTGAAATGCTTTCAATCAGATTGGTAGAAGAGCTTTCAGTCAAAAACTGTTGGTCAATAGTAACAACCGGAATGGGGTTAGTGTGAAGTTCGCTGGAGTGGCTAATACCCGTAACAACAAGTTCCTGCAATTCAGTAACTGAACCTGTTAACGAAACATTTGCTTCCGTAAAACCGTCAACCGTGATTGTCTCTATAATTGTGTTGTACCCAATAAACTTAAACTCCACAAGAAATTTTCCTTTAGGCAAATCTTGGATTTGATAGTTGCCTTCTAGATCTGTTACAGACATTTTCTTTAAATCCGGAATGAATACGTAGGCTCCGGGCAGTGGTTTTTGATCATCAGCGTCAGTGACTTTACCGGTGATTGTATTCTGTGCGGCTGCAGCAGAAACAAAAAGTAAGAGTAGAGTGAGGGGTTTTACTAAATGCAACATTGTTGCAAATGTAGAACATCTCATGAAAGCGCAAAATCTTTTTATAGATTTTTACAGGTAACCTAAACAAAGACTGGAACTATTGATCGGCTAAGTCAGAATACTTAAACCGCTTGTAGAGAAAATACAAAAAGTTGAATGACAACACATCATCTTCAGTTTCAGCTACTTTTTGCTGCTTTTCAGTTTTTTGTTTTGCTGCTTTATTTTCAGTAACAACAGGTGAAGCCTTTTGGGCTTTTTCAGGCTGTGCTACAGTTTTGTTTGATGTTCCTTCTTTATTTGCTGATTCTTTCGAAGGGTTGTCAGGATTGCCGCGATTGAAAGATCGATCTTCTGGTGAAGTTGTATAGCGATCACTGGTAGTTTCAGAGATTTCAGCTGGTAATGAAGACTCCTGAGCCATCAAAACTCCGGTTCCGAAGAGTATCATTACGAGGAGAGAAATCCGTTTCATTTTTTAAAAAACTAGCCTTAAAAACGTTTGAAGAATGTTTTTTGTTGCAGAAAAGTACAAAATTTGACCATGATAACTTGGGAGGACTTCGAAAAAATCGATATGCGATGTGGTACCATCGTTAAAGCTGAGCCGTTTCCGGAAGCAAAAAAACCCGCTATGAAATTGTGGGTCGATTTAGGTGAATTGGGAATAAAGAAGTCCAGCGCACAAATTACACAAAATTATACCCCAGAAAGGGTGATGGGTATGTAGGTGATTTGCGTTGTTAATTTTCCTCCAAGGCAAATTGCAAGTTTCATGTCAGAGGTTTTAGTTACTGGTTTCCCGGATGAAAATAAAAATGTGGTTTTGTGCTCAGTTGATAAAAAAGTACCCAACGGTGGGCGGCTGTATTAAATGATCTACTTTTCCCAACTTGCTGCCATCACCCATGGGAAAATCCTTGCCCAGGCATCCGACCGACCAGTAATTAATTTACTAACGGATAGTCGCAAATTGGTTGTTCATGATGGCTCTCTCTTTTTTGCTATTCGCGGAGAACGATATGATGGGCATACATTTATTTCATCGCTCTATGATTCAGGGCTTCGGCAATTCGTAGTTGAGCAGGAAGTTGAGATAAAAAAATTTCCTGAAGCTAATTTTCTAAGGGTTACTAATGCGATTGAGGCTCTTCAACGGACAGCAGCACACCATCGGTCTCAATTTCAAATTCCGATTATAGGTATTACGGGGAGCAATGGAAAAACCATTGTGAAAGAGTGGCTGAGCCAGTTGTTGTCAAAAGAATTTGCCGTAGCCAAAAATCCGGGAAGTTTTAATTCACAAATCGGAGTACCACTTGCAGTATGGGCCTTGCAACCCTATCATCAACTTGGAATTTTTGAAGCAGGAATCTCACTGCCGGGTGAAATGCAAAGACTTCAATCCATCATCAACCCAACGATTGACATTTTCACAAACATTGGCAGTGCACATGACGAAGGGTTTAACGATCGCAATCAAAAGATTGAAGAAAAGGTTAAACTTTTTACTAACACCGAGTTGATTATTTTTTGTCATGATCATGAGGATATACGAAGGGCAGTATTAAAGACGGCAGCAAAAAAATTAAGTTGGGGATTTTCTCATGAAGCCGATGTTAGTATCAGGTTATCTGGTAATCAGGCAGGTATTTCATTCAGGGGAAAAGAATTTTTAGTAACCATTCCGTTCACCGATAAGGCATCTGTTGAAAACCTGATGCATTGCATAGCCCTGATGCTTCAGTTTGAATACGATGAGAAAATAATTAATCAACGAATCGCGGCATTGAAGCCTGTAGCCATGCGATTTGAATTGAAAGACGGAATCAATGGATGCAAGATTATTGATGACTCTTACAACAATGACCTTGCAGGGTTACAGATGAGCTTGGATTACCTGGCCAACCAGCGACAACGAAAGGTGAAGCGATTGATTTTATCAGACATTGTTCAATCGGGACTTTCGGCAGCTGAGCTATCAATGGAAATTGCCAAGGTAGTGAGCGGTTCAGGAGTGGATAAGTTGATTGGCATTGGCCCGGTTTTGCATGAAAATCAAAAATTATTTGAAGGGGTGTTTTATTCCTCAACGCAGGATTTTCTAAATCATTTTGACTTCAACCAACTGCAAAATGAATTGATTTTGGTAAAGGGCGCTCGATCATTTCAATTTGAAAAGATTATTCAGCGTATGCAAAAGAAAGTGCATGGCACGGTGATGGAAATTGATTTGAACGCCATGGTTCATAATCTGAATTTTTTTAAGTCAAGAGTAAAGCCATCAACCAAAATGATGGTGATGGTGAAAGCCTTTGCATATGGAAGCGGCAGTGTAGAGGTTGCAAACTTGCTTCAATTTAATCGCGCTGATTATTTAGGTGTAGCCTACGCAGATGAAGGAGTTGAGCTACGAATGAATAACATCACCTTGCCCATTATGGTGATGAATCCTTCTGAACAAAGTTTTGCTACAATCTATGAATACAACTTAGAGCCTGAGATATATAATTTCAGGATGTTGAATTCATGGCTTTCTTTCATAGGCGACAAGGAGGTAAAAATCCATGTTAAGCTTGACACAGGCATGCATCGGCTTGGTTTTGCGGCCCGCGAAATTCCAGCGTTATTGGAAGTATTGAAAAAAAATCCACGGCTAAAAGTGGCAAGCATTTTCAGCCACCTCGCGGGTGCCGATGAAAAACAGCATGATGAATTTTCAAGACAGCAAGGCAAAGAATTTCAGGAGTTGGCGGATAAAATTTCTAAAGCAATCGGGTACAAACCATTGTATCATTTAATCAACACACCGGGCATTATCAGACTTCCGGAATTGCAATTTGATATGGTTCGTTTGGGAATAGGCTTGTATGGCATCAATCCATCGGAAGAGCATAACACGAAATTACTGCCAGTCGCTACATTAAAGACGGTGGTTTCTCAAATAAAAAAAATTGACAAAGATGAAACCGTTGGGTATGGGCGCAGCGGTAAAGCTGAAATGCCACTGACTATTGCCACTATTGCCATTGGTTATGCAGACGGATTTAATCGTGCATTTAGCAGAGGTGTTGGTGAAGTGCTTATTCATGGCAAACGTGCCAAAGTAATAGGCAACGTATGCATGGATATGACCATGATTGATATTACGGGAATCGATGCAAAAGAGGGGGATGAGGTAATTGTGTTTGGAAAGGAACTGCCTGTTGAAGAAGTGGCCGCCAAAATTAATACCATCCCTTACGAAATTCTTACCAATACGAGCGAACGGGTTAAGCGCGTATTTGTAGCGGAGGGGCTTTAGTCCACGTGGCCGTTAGTCACTAGTACAAGGCAAATATTTTTCTCTAATGATCATTGACCAGTGACTTATGATTAATATTGCACTGTATGAACATCGTAAAAACCATTCTCTCACCGGTTAAACATTTTGGCTGGTTTAAGAGGCTCAATGCGAAAATAACGTATGAATTCTTAGCCAAGAATGTTCCGGCAGCGGACTGGCATTTTATGAATTACGGGTACACACCGAATGCTAATGAAAAGCCACTGGAACTTCCTGATGACCCAAAGCTTCAGCGTTATTCTTTGCAGATGTATCATTACCTGGCATCGAAAACGAACCTTGAAGGCAAGACTGTGCTTGAAGTTGGCAGTGGGCGAGGCGGAGGAGCCAGGCATATTTCTAATTACTTAAAACCGGCCTCGTACATTGGAATGGATCTCGCTCAAAATGCGGTTGACCTTGCCAACAAATTGCACGCGTTTCCGAATTTGAAATTTATTCAAGGCAGTGCCGAGGCAATTCCGCTTGGTGATAATAGTATTGATGTGATTATCAACGTTGAGTCATCGCACGCATACAGTTCGGTTGAAAAGTTTTTAAGCGAGGTAAAACGTGTGCTCAAACCCGGAGGTTATTTTCTGACTGTGGATTTTCGCGATGCAGAATTAATGGATGCCTGGAAAAACCAGATCAAGAATTCAGGGCTTGAAAAAATAGAGGAGGAAGATATTACAGCCCAGGTTGTACAAGCGATGGAAGAAGAAGATTCTGTGAAGCGTGAGCGAATTAGAAATTTAAATGTAGCTCTCAAGTGGCAGAATTTGTTTGCCGAATTTGCCGGAGTTGTAGGCTCGGGCATCCACACAAAACTCAAAAGCAGAAAGCGATTGTATTACAGATTTGTGTTGAGGAAGGGATAAATTAATTTTTTGATTCACCCGCCAGGTAATCTACAGCCTGCTCTATTGTATCAAACGACCTGATATCCCTGTTAAAGACAAGGTTGTAGCCTTTTAGTATCCATTTTTTAGGTTCGCTTAACCCAACTACTGCCTGCCTCTCCATAAACAGTATGGCCTCACGTTTCTCATTTCTGAAGGTCTTCATAAAATTGGGTGTGATATAATTCTTGCTATTCAGTATCCCCAATACTTTTTGCTGCTTTTGTTCCCTGATTAACAGAGTGCGTGCTTCTAAAAGGGTTTTGATCATGGTATCTTCTTTAGCATCCGAGAAGTCGATAACCAGAATTTCTGCCTCACCTTTTTTAATTTTGTAAATGGAATTCATACTTACCCGCAGCCAAGGTTCTTTTTTAAGTCACGGTTAGGGAGCCCGCCAAAGTCGAATGGTTTTTCAGTCTCTTTTTCCGACCTCATAATTTTATGAACCTCAGGTTTGCCGGGTCTTTTCTTCTTGAGATCTGAACTTCGCCAGGGCGATTTTTTCATATTACCAAAGTTAGAGAATACATATTAATTAAATCGTCTATTATAGCAACGGTTTGTTATAAGTATTCGTCTTGCATCAAACTGAAATACAGCCTATGCAAATTAATCTCCCGTTAAAGCAAAAGATCGTATCTCACATCAATTATCGGGACGTTTTCAATGCTCCGGTCAGCCTGTATGAGCTTCAAAAGTGGCTTGATCTTACAGGCTCAAAAGTGATGTTACTAAAAAACGAATTGAACTCATTGGTAGATGAAGGGCTGCTTGAGACCCCTGACGTAATAAACTATTGTGTGGTTGGTAGATCAGCGCTATTAAGGGAGAAAGGTGGAAAGGAAAGGTTATCAGAACGAGTCATTAATCAAAATATCAAAATCCTCAAGTGCCTTTCATGGATACCATGGGTAAGATTTATTGGTATATCCGGCTCTATTGCTGTGAATAATCCAACTATTGACGTGGTCGGACTTCACAAAGGCACGGTTGATTTAGATGTGTTTATCATTACATCCAGGTATTCGCTGTGGATGATTTTTTATTTTGAAAGACTGATGACCAATATCCTCACATTTTTTCTCGGAAACAAATACATGCTTTGCTTTAACTATGCGATGGATTTCTCTTTCCTTGAAATACACAATAAAAACATGTACACAGCAACAGAGTTGTTTAACCTAAAACCTATTTGTGATAAGAATGAAACCTATCAAAAGCTTTTGGAATCAAATCAATGGGCTATAGAGTATTATCCAATGCTTACCAATAAACTGCACCAAAGGAACACGGGGGAAAACTCACGAAGGTTTGGAAAAATCCTGGGTTCGATACGGTACCCAGTTAATTTTTTAATGTTTATACTTTTTCAAATTTCGAGAGCAATAAAAAACTTCAGTGTAAAACCCTTGTTAGAGGCAAGTACAAAATTTGATCCTTCCATGGGAGTAAACCTTGAAAGAATTTGCCCGTCAGGCGGAGGCTACCAGAAATTTATAGAAGACCGATTCAAAGAAAAACTTCAAAAAAACTTCCCAGCATACTTCAACAGGAAGTATATAGATTATTTATTCCCAACGAATGCCAGTGTAGAGAGAAAAGCAACATGGGCCCGAAATTTTTCAGAAATGGAAAAATCGTTTGCAAAGTACAGTGTTCAATCGTGAGGTTGTGAAAAAAATTCTTTGTACACATTCTTATTTTTATAAACTAGATCCGAAGCAATGGGGCACGTATCAACCTTACCCACCGCTTGGAACAATCTATGCAGCAGCAGTTCTTCGCGAAGAAGGGTACAACGTTGTTTTGCATGATTCCAATCTTTGCGATGGCCCTGAGGCGATTAAGGAAATATTAAGAATAGAAAAACCAGATTACCTTATTATTTATGACGATGGATTCAACTATCTCACTAAAATGTGCCTTACTGTTATGCGTGAAGCAGCACTTGCCATTCAGCAATTTGGCAAGCAAGATGGATGTATCGTAATTACTTGTAGTTCGGATTCAACAGATCACTATGAACTTTACCTTGAAAATGGTGCTGATTTCGTAATAAGGGGCGAGGGAGAAATAACATTGATAGACCTGATCTCAAATCTTGAAGCCGGAATTGAAGTTAGTTCTATTGAAGGTCTTGCTTTCAAATCAGAAAACGGAATAAAATTAACGCCCAAGCGCCAAATCCTGAAAGACCTTGACTTGCTCCCATTTCCAACCTGGGATTTAATCGACATAAGATCGTACAGGTCAATATGGCTATCGCACCATAAGCACTTTTATTTGAATGTGGCCACCACTCGAGGCTGCCCTTTTAAATGTAACTGGTGTGCCAAACCAATATATGGCAATCGCTATAATAGCCGAAGTCCGCAAAGTGTAACTGCAGAACTTGCTTACCTCAACCATAAGTTTAATGCTCAATATTTTTGGATGTGCGATGACATCTTCGGTCTCAAACCAGGTTGGGTAATGGAATTCAGGAAACAGCTCGAACTTCGAGGGTTAAAAATAAAATATAAGATACAAACCAGAGCTGATTTATTATTGGAGGAAGACACGATTGAAACGCTGGTTGCATCTGGATTGGACGAAGCTTGGCTTGGTGCTGAATCTGGCTCACAATCGATACTTGATGCAATGGATAAAGGAATTCGTGTTGAACAAATTTACCAGGCAACTCATTTACTTAAATCAAGAGGGGTAAAGGTTGGTTTGTTCATTCAGTTCGGGTACCTGGGAGAAACAGCAAAAGATGTTCGTAAAACAATAAGGATGGTGCTTGACCTCATGCCCGACCAGTTGGGAGTCTCAGTATCCTATCCATTGCCAGGGACACTATTTTATGAAAAAGTGAAGGATGAACTTAAGAGTAAAGCAAATTGGGTCGATTCTGCCGATCTGGATTTGATGTTCCACAATACCTATTCTCAGGCATATTATAAAATACTCCATAAGTTTCTCCATCGACTTTATCGGGCAAAAAAATCACGCATTGAATTTTTTGAGAGACTAAAAAAAATGGAGCTGAACCTAAAACCATTTTTAAGGTGGAAT
>JAKEEN010000091.1 GCA_022616575.1 Flammeovirgaceae bacterium | reverse complement strand
GTTAACTTTACCTACACCAAAATCCAGTTTATCAAAAAGTTTGACATCCCCGCCTATTACCGGTCGTCTATCACCGGTAGAATAAAAGAAACACGCAGAATTAGAGATTTGCGAAAGCAGGATTTTGATCCAACCCTATTGGATTTTGGGCCTGTTCAGTTTATTATTCCACGGCATTTTGGTTTTTGTTATGGTGTAGAAAATGCCATTGAGATCAGCTACAAGGCAATTGAAGAAAATCCGCAAAAGCGCGTTTATCTTTTAAGCCAGATGATCCACAATCAGGAGGTGAATCAGGATTTACAAAGTCGTGGGATTCAATTTATCATGGATACAGATGGTACCCAATTTATTCCGTGGGACCAGATTTACCCGGAAGACATTGTGATCATTCCTGCCTTTGGCACCACACTGGAAACTGAGAATATGCTTCTGGATAAAAATGTAGAAGTAAAGAAGTATAATACCACGTGCCCTTTTGTTGAAAAAGTCTGGAATCGGGCTGATAAACTTGGCAAGGATAATTACACCGTTATTATTCATGGCAAGCCCAAGCATGAAGAAACAAGGGCAACATTTTCGCACAGCGCAAAAAGCGGACCTTCCATAGTAGTTCGTGATATGGGAGAAGCCCAGCGTCTTGGCAAGTATATTTTAGGAGAAAAAACAAAAGATGAATTTTTCGAAGAGTTTGCCTGGCAACATTCCGAAGGATTCAATCCTGAAAAAGATTTGGTGCGTGTAGGTGTGGTGAATCAAACCACCATGCTGGCTACCGAGACACAGGCGATTGCTGATTACTTCAGGCAGCTAATGAGCGATACGTATGGATTAGATACCCTAAAAGCTCATTTTGCCGACACCCGCGACACCCTTTGCTACGCCACCAATGACAACCAGGATGCCACGTATGAGTTGTTAAAAACGCAGGCAGATTTAGCTATTGTGGTTGGAGGTTACAATAGTTCAAACACATCGCATATTGTTGAACTGTGCGAGCGAAAATTTCCGACCTACTTTATAAACTCAGAAGCTGAAATAAAAAATGAAGTAGCGATTCATCATTTCAACTTTCATAAGAAAGAAAAAGTCGTTAGTGAACATTTCCTTCCCGCCAAAAATCCGGTACGGATTATTCTAACCAGCGGAGCTTCATGCCCTGACACGTTGGTTGACAGGGTGATGATGAAATTGCTGGGTTTTTTCCCCCAACATAAATCAATTGAGACAGTCTTAGCAGCAGTTTGAAGTCTTTGCCATTACAAGACTTTCCTTAATTTTAAGCCGCTTAATTTTTTACCTTTTATGAAGAAGCTTATACTTCCCTTGTTATTTGTTGCTTTTTACTCATTCGGCCAAAAGCAACTCACCATTGAAGATTTTACAACTCGCCCTGTATTCATTCAAAAGTCCGTTACGGGCATTAACTGGATGAAAGAAGGAAAATTCTATACCTCACAGGATGGAAATAAAATAGTTAAGTATGATATAGCTACAGGACAACCCGTTGAAACAATCGTGGATGGTGCAACACTTACACCGGCATTGGAAATTGATGATTACAGCCTGAGCGGAGATGAAAAGAAAATTCTAATTGAAACCGGCCATGAGTCCATTTACCGCAGGTCTTCAAAGGCAGAGTTTTACATTTATGATATTCCAACAAAAACACTCAAGAGACTTTCTCCCAATGGCAAGCAATCGTACGCCACATTTTCCCCAGACGGATCGAAAGTAGCTTTCGCCCGAAATAACAATTTATTCTTTGTTGATTTGGCCACTGGAATTGAAGAACCGGTTACAGCTGATGGCAAATTCAATCACATTATAAATGGCAGTACCGACTGGGTATATGAGGAGGAATTGAGTTTTGCCCAGGCTTTCTATTGGTCGCCTGACGGAAAGAAACTTGCCTACTATCGCTTTGACGAATCGAACGTGAAGGAGTATAATATGCAGAAATGGAACAAGGGAGCATTGTATCCCGAAGACTATACGTACAAATACCCCAAGGCTGGTGAAGATAATTCGTTGGTAGAAATATGGATCTATGATGTGGCCACTAAACAAAAGGTGAAAGCAGACATTGGTTCAGAAAAAGATATCTATATACCAAGAGTCATGTGGACGCAAAATCCCAACATGCTTTCCATCCGCAGAATGAACAGACTGCAAAA
Organism: Flammeovirgaceae bacterium; assembly: GCA_022616575.1. Classification (GTDB taxonomy): domain Bacteria; phylum Bacteroidota; class Bacteroidia; order Cytophagales; family Cyclobacteriaceae; genus JAKEEN01. The sequence continues at coordinate 5,091 of JAKEEN010000091.1, read as the reverse complement.
CACGTTAGAGATTTTACATGCCGATGCAGCCACAGGAAAGTCTAGCCTGATTTTCACTGAGAAACGAGATACCTATTACGATATTGATTACACCGATGATTTGATTTACCTGAATGATGGTAAACAATTTATCCTAACCAGCGAACGGAGCGGTTATAAGCATGCGTATTTGTACACCATTACAGGCTCACTGGTAAAGCAAATCACGAACGGAGAATGGGAAGCTGTGCAAGTTGTCGGGTTTGACGAGAAAACTAAAACCCTGTATTACATTTCAACAGAGGGCAATTACCTCGATCGGTATTTCTATTCTATCAGCCTTGATGGTAAAAAGAAAATGAAGCTTACTCCCTCCTCAGGCACACATGCCATCAATATGAGTGCTGACTATCAGTTTTATATCGATTATCACCACAACTCAACGCAACCCTTGGTGGTCAGTCTTTTCCAAACCAAGGGAAATAAATTGGTAAAGGTTCTTGAAAGCAATGACGCGTTGAAGAAAACAATATCCGAATATGCCTTGCCAACTAAAGAGTCTTTCAAATACCCAAGTGCTGATGGTTCTACACAATTAGACGGTTACATGCTAAAACCAATCAACTTTGATGCATCCAAAAAATATCCTGTGTTGGTGTACCAATACAGCGGTCCGCGTGCGCCCAGTGTACGCAATGGTTGGGGCGAGCGTGGCTGGCATTATTTGCTTGTACAAAAAGGAATTATTGTGGTAGTAATAGACACGCGTGGCACAGGGTATAGAGGCGAGAAATTCACCAAGCAAACCTATAAGCAGCTGGGTAAGTTTGAAACAGAAGATTTAGTTGCCGGTGGAAAGTACCTGGGTACTCTGTCGTATGTTGACAAAGACCGTCTGGGTATTTGGGGATGGAGTTTTGGTGGTTATACAACATCATTGGTAATGACAAAAGGTGCGGGAACGTATAAGCTGGGTATAGCGGGGGCACCCGTTACCACGTGGAGATATTATGATAACATCTACACCGAACGATTCTTGCAACGTCCTCAAGACAATCCCACGGGTTACGATGAAAATTCGCCCGTAAAATTTGCGGATAAACTTCAGGGCAAATTTTTATTAATTCATGGAACAGGTGATGACAACGTGCACTTTCAAAATTCTGTAGCCTTGGAAGAGGCCCTGATTCTTGCAGGGAAACAATTCAGATCTCACTTTTATCCGGACCAGGCACACGGTTTCCGTGGAGGGAAAATCAATCATCATCTCTACACCCTGATGACAGAATTTGTATTGGAGAATCTTTAGCGATTCTCTGCCACCGTTGGGCGAAGTGAAAGGGCTATTTTTAAATTATTAAAGTAATTTCACTTCGTTCCAACAAGTATGAGCATGAAGGGACTATATTTTATTGCTCTTATTCCTCCGGAACCTCTTTTTACGGAGGCAATGAACCTTAAAGTTTATTTCCGCGATCATTTTGAAAGTAAAGCCTCGCTCAATTCACCACCTCATATTACGTTGCACATGCCTTTTCAGTGGAGGGCAGAAAAAGAAGGTATGCTCAGTGAGCAACTCAGTTTATTTTCGGCACAACAAGAACCGTTTGAAGTCGAATTCAACAACTTTAGTTCATTCGCTCCGCGAGTCGTTTTTATTGACGTGAAGAAATCGGATAAGCTTCACGATCTTCAAAAATCGTTATTAAGGTTTTGTAAGCAGGAGCTGAATCTGTTCAACGCCAACTATAAAGACTTGCCTTTTCATCCACACCTTACCCTTGCTTTTCGCGATCTGAAGAAATTAGCTTATTCAAAGGCATGGGAAGAGTTTGCTGATAAAAAGTTTGAAGGAAAATTTACTGTTGACAAAATGAGTTTGCTCAAGCACAACGGGAAGGTGTGGAAGGTGCTCAAAGAATTTAACATGGCTGAAAATCATTTGCATGTATTGTAGAGATGGATAATTATCCGTCTCTACCTTCGGCTATTTTTCGCAAAAAGAGCCCTTTGCAATCCAAAGTTTTTTAATCGAAACATCCATTAATCCGGCCTCAACACCCGGATCATTTTCAATAACTTCTTGTTGCACCTCGCCTTTCATTATCAAAACACCTCCATCGTAACTTCCGAACGATCCGTAAGAAACAACATTGCCAGTGGTTGCAAGGGACTTCACATAGTCCAGATGCCTTCTGAAAATATCAGGGAAGGTGCCTGCTGTTGCTTTCGTGATCAGTGCATTAAAACGAACAAGCGCATAGGTAACCATTTCGTACGGTTCACCAACTGCACAAACGGAACCAATACGGGGAGTGTATGATAAAATTTCTATATTCCACCGCTCGGCCCTTACACCGGGATCAGTACTTAACCATTCTTTCGTTTCGTCAACTGAGGTAGTATTAAAAATAAAAATGCCTCCACCTCCATCAAACGGGCCTGCAGCAATTAACTTCCCCTCTTTGGCTAATCGTTCGATGTTGGCCATATGGTCTTTTTGAATAGCTTCTGCCTCCTCTTTGGGCAATACTTTTTTATCGGGCTTATTATTGAGAAATACAAAGGTGAATTGCTTTTCCTGGCTGATTGCCAAAAAAGAATTCAGAATAAAAAACAATGTGAGAAGACAGCGCATTTTCTCTTCATTTTTTACAACAATGAACTTACGAATAAACAAGAAACTTTTCTGGCCTCGTTTTACCAAAGCGGCTAAACTGAAATCTGAAACAGAAGAAAAACAACTAACTCACTGAAATAAGTGTTTTGGCAAACTTCAGCAAATCACTTTCATCATTATAAACATTCGGGGCCACGCGAATGGAGTCCCCCCGATACGAAACAAATATTTTCTTTTTAGTAAGTGCTTCTTTGATTTTTTGCAGATCGGCTGATTGTGGGAGGCGAACTCCAAATAAATGAGAAGAACGATATCCTTCTTCCTCAATCCAATACCCGGCATTTCGCAACAATCCTATGCCTTTCTGTGAGATGGAATGACAATATTCCTGAATACGATCAGGTCTCCAGTTATTCAGTTGTTCAATAGCTTTTGAAAGCATGGGCACTGCAATAAAATTGCTCCGCTCTCCCATCTCAAATCGTAGGGCACCCGGTTGGTACTCATCCTCATAATTGACAAGTGCTGAAAAGTCTTCACTCTTGTTCCGGTTAATCCAATTTTCTTCTACTGGCTTTCCATTATCAAACACCGAGCCGTAATAGGCAAGTCCGCTCGAGTAAGGCCCCAACAACCATTTGTAACCGGCACACACCAAGGCATCAGGCCGAATTTTTTGAATGTCAAAAGGGAGTGCACCCACGGACTGTGTTCCATCAACAATCAGCCATGCGCCAACGTCTCGCGTTTCCTTTCGGATAGCTTCTAAGTTAAAGAGTGTGCCATCAGCCCAATGCACATTACCCAACGCTACAGCTGCTGTGCTGGAATTAATAGCGGCAAGAATTTCTTCATTCCATTTTTTGCCTCTAGACTCTAACGTTTTGGGAGCAGAAACAACTTTTATTTCAGCCGAATTTTCATCACACAATCTTTTCCAGGGATAGTAATTGCTGGGGAATTGTTCAGCAGCTATAACAATGTTCTGACCTTTTTGAATTTTTAAATTTGTGGTAACCGTTGCCATCCCATACGAAACGGATGGAATCATGACGATCCTTTTTGGGTTTGAGCAATTAATCAGCTTAGCATATTCTTCCCGAAGTTTTTCGTTATCTGTAAAAAAATCGGCAGGAGAAATTTTTGTTGGATTGCGCTTTCTGCGAAGCGCCTTAACACCCACCTTCTCCACGTTTTTTAATAAGGGCGACATGTACGCACAATTCAAATAGGTGACTTGTGGGGGAAGGGTGAATTTTGAATGTTTGCAGGTGAGCATAAATCAAAATTCAAGATTTAAAATTCAAAATTGAAATAAAATGATAAAAAGAATCTTGAATCAATTCCTCCACTCCACCGTGTTCACCAGGTGCATAATATCTTTCTTCACGTAGTCAATAGCGGGGGCTAAGGAATCATTGTTAACTTTTGCGTTGAAGTAAAGTGCCCCGCGCAAAAAATTCTTTGTCGAATCAGTCATGGTAAATTGAAACGGGCTGGCTACTTCACCTTCTATTTCATTAATGAGAGCAGCCTTACCGCTGGGCGTAATCACTTTTACTTCATCGATAGCAGATGCTTTGATTTGATGTTTAGCGACTAGTGTATAGGAGTCCGTAAGAAATTCTTTCAATAGCGAATCGCGATTCATAAGTCGCTTGTAAGTAACATGCACATTGGCCTTTAGTTCAGGATAGTAAATTTCAATCCAGAAGCGTTCGCGAATCCACGAAGTATCGGCCAGCAATTTTGCGTGTTTCGAATATTGAAACATATAAGGAAGTGTGTCCGGAAGATTTTGGTACGCATGAGCGGGTAAAACAAGACGATTGTATCCTAGAGGCTTTGGCAAATAGTTTCTTTCACAGGCAAAAAAAGAAAAGAGCATAAGTGAAAATCCCATGCCCCTTATCGTCTTAAACTTTAAACTTTGAACTTTCAACTTTAGAAAGGTAAATCATCACTTCCTCCTGCATCCGCTGCAAAATCAGGCTGACTCTTTTGAGCATAACCCGAATCGCCACTACCAGATGAGCTGCTTCCACCTCCGCTGCTTCCTTTGGTTGAAAGCATCGTCATATTATCTCCAACTACTTCGGTTGTGTAACGAGTCACCCCTTCTTTTTCCCAACTGCGTGTGCGAAGTTTTCCTTCAATATAAACCAGGTCACCTTTGTGCAAGTATTTTTGTGCGATCTCCGCCAGGCCTCTCCATAACACAATGTTGTGCCACTCTGTTATTTCTTTTTTGTCGCCCGTTGTTTTATCACGATACGATTCTGAAGTAGCGATGGTAAAATTAGCAACCGTTGCTCCGTTATCCAGATTTCTCACTTCAGGGTCTTTGCCAAGCCGACCTACTAAAATTACTTTATTTACTCCTGACATATATTTAAATATTTACGATTTACGCACTGGACGCTGGATCAATTTTCATCATGTGGCGGTAATCCACTTCGGCACGCTTCAGGTCATTGCTCAGGCGATAAAGC
>JAKEEN010000090.1 GCA_022616575.1 Flammeovirgaceae bacterium | reverse complement strand
GCAAAGAAGAATTTTTCGTAAGGCAGTGAAGGGCTGCTTGCGTACGAATAAGCAACACCCCCATTAAGCCGGAAGGCCAGGGAAGTAACTTTGGTAAGCGGGGTAATCTGCCGCAGATCAACATTGCCGCGCAGATATTTAAAAGTCTGCAGTCCTTGATCGTCAACTGGTTTAGTGTCAATAAAGTTGAAAATAGTACCCCCGCTCTCGGCCTGTGCACGAATAAATACAGAAGTTTTTCCTTGTTGACCGTAATCATTGGGGTTCCAGGTGATGCTGAAAATCATGCTGTTCACAAATGATGGTTTGAAAGAATTCACGAGGCTGAAATTGCCAAGATCCTGTTGTTCATTCAGAATTTGCTGGAACTCATCTGTTTTGATGTCGGAATTAATAATGCTCAGGTTGGTGAGGGTAAATGAGAAGAGCGTGGTTCGTTTATTTTGCCAGGTGTATGTATTTGTGAAACTTGTAGCGGCACGCCTGTATTCCGGGCGGTCGGTAAATGTGTAGCCGAGTGAGACGCGTGTTTTCGGGTTATACTTACCAAGCCAAATGCGTGTTGATTCCTTCAAGGGCCAAAGAAATTGTGGAAAGGTGATAGAGGCATTTGCACCAGCTTCAGTACTTCTGTAAACATTCTGATCGCTCGTAGCAGCAGCTACACCTTCAAAGCCAATGCGTCCGTTAAGATCAAAATTTTCAAGCCCCCTGAAAATATTTCGCTTCTTAAAGTTCACGTTGTAAAAGGGCCCGGGATATCCCTGCGTTACGTTCACGCCAAATTCATTTGTCCATTCATACCGGTTTAGCGGACTGGTGAAAATATTGGCAACGAAATGCCCATCTGAAGTATCGTAGTTAATGTTTACAAATTTGAAAGCATCAAGGTTGGCCAGTTGACGTTGTGTAGCAAATGTATTGGAGCGACTATACGTATTTCCCGGAGCAATAAACACGCGCTGGCTAAGTACTTTTCTATTGTATTGATTTTCAAACTGCTGAAAATTAATATGTCGATAACTTCGCTGATTACGCTCTTTGCCCGGACTGCTAACTCCCGCATCCGCCACAAAGTTGATAGAGTCGATCATAAATTGCTTATGATTGTTACGATTCGAGGGATCTTTAATAATGAGCATAGCGACTACTTTGTGATGACCTTCGGAGGAAGTGTCCACATCAAATTCAATGTACTGCCGGCTGAAGTCGTAATACCCATGATCCTTTAGCAAAAGGTCAATTCGTTCGCGCTCCTTGCTAAAGTTTTCCTGATCGTAAGGCAGGCCTTTTTTCACAAAGGATCCATTGGCACTTTGATGAACAAGTTTGAAAACAGCAGTATCAGAAATTTTATAAAGAATGGTATCGATAATAAACGGAGGACCGGGCTCAATCCGGTAGGTAACATTAGTAAGTTTACCAATTGAAAGTGTGCGGGTAGTAACATGGTTGTTAAAATACCCCTTTGAAAAAAGATAATCTTTGAAACGGTCTTCGGTTGTTTTTAATACCGTGCTGTCAAAAACAGCAACTGGTTCACCCCACTGCATCCGCAGGTTTCCATTTTCAATGTACGAGTCATTTTTGTCAAGTTTTTTCTGCTTTCTGAACCGAAGATTATTGATCTTCTTTTGCGATTGGGTTCTGGCAATCTTGCTTTCAAATTTCTTTTCTATTTTCTCTTTTTTACGAACATATTTTTCCTGATTGTACCCTTTCTTTCCCCAATAATAAATCCCTACCAGGGGCGCGATAGGCGTACCAAAAAGTTTTCGATTGGGCTTTTGCGCGTAAAGATTGTCAAGGTCATCGGTATTGATACCCTTGGGCGCCCGTATAGACTGACGGTACAGCAGCTTCTCGTCATTCTTAAGATGCTTTACCCCAAGGCAGCCAGAGAGAAAGAAGCTAAGGCATATCAAAAGAAAATATTTATTTGTCTTGGGCAAATAATTTGTCTTTAAGCGGACGCAAGGAACCAACAGGCATGATATTATGCCGGATGCTGTTAACTTACGTGCTGATTTCACTTTAATCATCCAAAGATGCTGTCAAAGGCTAAGATCAAGTACATTAAATCTTTGCAAATAAAGAAATACCGCAAAGAGGAGCAATGCTTTTTGGTGGAGGGAGCAAAAAGTGTGTCAGAAGTTTTGGCCTCCGACTTTGAAGTGATTACAGTTGTAGGCACTTCGGAGTACCTGTCATCGGTCAAGTCAAAGAAGACACTTGAGTTGATCGAGGCAAACGAAAGAGAACTTAGCGGTATGGGTGAGTATAGTACCAATAATTCCGCCCTGGCGGTTGTCAGGATGAAGCCAAACAGGCCCCTCACTATACAAGACCATGAGTATGCCCTGGCGTTGGATGATATTCGCGATCCTGGTAATCTGGGCACTATCATCCGCACAGCTGACTGGTACGGAATTAATAAAATTATTGCTTCTGAAGAGACAGCCGACTTTTATAACCCCAAAGTAATTGCGGCCACAATGGGTTCTTTCTGCAGGGTTCGCTTCCACTATACACGTTTGCCAGAGTTTATAGGAAAGGTGAAAGTGCCAGTGTTAGGTACTTTTTTGGATGGAGAAAATGTTCATCAATTTAAATTTGGAAAATCAGGTCTCATTGTGATCGGCAACGAATCAAACGGGATATCGAAAGAAGTCGAGAAACTTATTACCCATCGCCTTACGATCCCCAAATACGGTGAAGCGGAGTCGCTTAATGCAGCGATTGCTACAGCAGTGATTTGCGATAACCTTAGAAGTTCAAAGTTTTAAAGTCTAAAGTTGAAAGTTAAAAAGTTTGGTCTCTCGGTAACTAGAACTTTACACTTTGATCCTTCACCTTTAAAAGAATCCCTGGCTTGATGCTGCAGCCTCTTCCGATAATTTATCGGCTTCATTCTTGCCCAAATATCGATCGATGATGTAATGACCTGCGTAAATGACAGGGGTAAGGAAAATCGCGACCGTGAATTTGTACATGTAATTGATAATTCCTACCGAAAGCACTTGCGCCATTGACCAGTTTCCAAAAATATAGAAGGCTATTCCCAGCACCACAAAGCTATCGATGAGTTGAGAGACTAAAGTGGATCCGGTGGCCCGTAGCCATAAATAATTGCTACCAGTAACCCTCCGTAATCGCTGGAAGATAAAGACATCCAATAATTGACCAACGAGAAAAGCAGTAAGGGATCCAACAATAATACCAAGTCCTTGCCTGAAAATAGTCTGGAAAGCATAATTAATGTTAAACGCATTTCCTGCTGCATCTGACTTATTGATGTCGAGCCAGAAATTGGCGGGTGGTAATAGAGTTGCGATGTAAATAACAACAAATGCATAGGCAATTAAACCTGCCGTGAGGTAACTGATTCTCTTTACGCCTTCGCGCCCAAAGTATTCGTTAATGATGTCGGTAGTAATAAAAACAACAGGCCAAAGCACCACACCAGCTGTAAGATTAAAATCAAGGGTAAACCCCAGAATTATAAGTTGAGCAGGCGCAATACCGGCAACTGCTTCGGCAGAGAAAATTTTAACGCCAATCATCTCAGCAACCAATGCATTCGTCAGGAATATTCCGCTCAGAATAATGAAGAGTTTATTCTTTTTCTGTTCGAAAGTCTTTGTCATAAATGGCTACAAGCTTCTGGCTACAAGCTACAAGCTTTAAGAATGTTGAACAAGCTTGTAGCTTGAAGCGTGTGGCTTGCAGCCTATTCCTCAAGGCTAAAGGTTTCCCCCTCAATCGCCAATACCGTATTTGGAAAAATGGCTTTTGCTTCCTTCAGCAAGCCATCCAACTCTTTGTACCGTGCAGAGAAATGCCCGATCAATAATTTTTTTACCTGCGATTTCAAAGCAATGATGGCGGCCTGTTCAGCAGTGCTATGCTTTGTGTCAATGGCTTTATCCAACTCTTCTGTCATGAAGGTCGCTTCGTGGTATAAAATGTCCATGTCCTTGATTCGGGGCACCAGGGTTTCATGATACTTTGTGTCAGAGCAATAGGCATATGACCTTGAATGACGAGGGGGTAACGTAAGGTCAGAATTTTTGTAGATAATATTGCCTTGTTCATCGGTCACATCTTTTCCGTCTTTAAGTGAAGCGATTTGGTGAAAAGTCAGACCTTCTGGTAAATGAGTCTTATCGACTCTTCTTGGCTTCGGTTTTTCTTTAAAGAGAAATCCGGAACACCGAATTTTATGGACAAGCGGAATCGTTTCAACTGTAAGCACATTATCTTCAAAAATAATTCGGGATTCTCCCTCTTCCAGCCGATGGAAAAGGATTTTGTAGTTTAAAGATGAAAGTGAATGCCTTAATTGCAAGGTGATAATTTCATCCAGTCCCGGGTGACTGTAAATATGTAAATCGGTTTGTCTCCGTTGAAGATGGAGCGTGAAAAGAAAGCCCATCAACCCAAGATAGTGATCACCGTGAAGGTGAGAGATAAAAATGTGATCAACACGGTGAAAGCTTACCCCATACCGCATCATCTGCATTTGAGCACCTTCACCGCAGTCAATAAGAAAATACCGGTTTTGAATTTCGATAAACTGGGACGAGGGAAATCTTCCGAATGAAGGCATGGCGCCTGCAGAACCGAGTATGGTGATGTTGAAACTCATTAGTTGTGGAATCCAATTTTTAACCCACCCCTAACCCCTCCGAAGGAGGGGAATAATGCGGAAAACAAAAAAACCAAAATCAATGATCTTGGTTTTAAAGTAATCTTGGAATTCAATGTTTTATGAATTATCTCCGGTTTTTAAGTCCTTCTCAATCTCGTGCATAAATACCGCATCTACGCCTTCCTCAACCTTGGGTAGAATATTCAACACGCTATCTAACTGAGATATTTTGATCAACTTCATTGTATGGTCAGAAAGACTTGTGAGAATGAAAATACCGCCATCTTCCTGAACAATACGGTTGCCAACCAGGAGGGCACTTAATCCTGAAGAGTCGGTATATTTTACTTCATTCAAATCGAGGATGATATTGCGAACACCTTCAGCATGCAACGTGATTAGTTCAGATTTTAAGTTGGGGGCCACACTGGAATCTAATTTTTCTTCATGTAGCTTAAGGAGACTGTACTTTTCTTGTTTATCGATCGTGTACTTCATAGCTTATTTATGCTCTAAGTTAACGGTTTTTATCGAATTAAGGATACTATTTTCAATGCGTGAAAGGAGGGAATCATACGCGATAGGTGCCAATTTCTGTCCTGTTACCTGTTCATATAATTCCTGATAGCGTATGGAAATGGATTGCACAATTTCATCAGTCATTTCAGGAACCTTTTGATCCTCTTTACCTTGAAATCCGTTTTCGATTAGCCACTGTCTCACAAATTCTTTCGAGAGTTGCTTTTGGGGTTCGCCAGCCTCTTGTCGGGACTCATATCCTTCCGAATAAAAGTATCTTGATGAATCGGGGGTGTGTACTTCATCAATCAGGTAAATCTTCCCGTCATTTTTCCCAAACTCATATTTCGTATCAACTAAAATCAGTCCGCGTTTCGCTGCAAGTTCAGTACCTTTTTTGTAAAGCGTGAACGTGTACGCTTCCAGTTTTTGATATTCCAGGGGGCTTATTAATCCTCGTTTTAGAATTTCATCCTTCGATATATCTTCGTCATGGCCCACATGAGCTTTTGTAGTGGGAGTAATAATGGGTTGTGGAAGTTTATCATTCTCTTTTAATCCCTCGGGGAGTGGAACACCACACAGTGAGCGTTTCCCGGACTTATACTCTCGCCATGCATGACCAGCCAAATAACCGCGAACGACCATTTCAACAGGAAAGGTTTCACACCTGATGCCGATGGTTACGTTGGGGTCTGGTGTGGCCAGTACCCAGTTTGGAACCAGTTCTTTAGTTGCATTCAGGTTTACCGCAGCAATCTGATTGAGTACGCGGCCTTTATCAGGAATAGCTTTAGGAAGTATTACATCAAAGGCTGAAATGCGATCGGTAGCAACCATGGCCATGGTGTTGCCGAAATAGTATACATCGCGAACTTTGCCTCTGTAAAACCCCGTCTGGCCAGGAAATTTGAAGTTTGTTTCTTTGATTGCCTGCATCTTGAACAACTGAAAGCCTGCAAATTAGTGTATGAAGTGAACTTTAAAGCCCTTTTCTTTTGAAAGATTTTTAAATTCCTTATCTCCCGTTACCAGAGTCCCCTTTTTTATTATTGTAAGTGCAGCAGCGAATGAATCTGCGTAAGAAAATTTATGCCGGGCCTTAAGTTGGGCGGCAGCGTACGTGATTTCAAAATCGGCATCAACAATTTTTATGGGAAGGGTCCGGATAATTTCAATTGATTTTTCGGCATTTTCTATGCCCGCCTTTCTCGACAGCATGTAATAGACCTCACCCACATTGATTACGGAAATAAATCCATTTTTTTCACCAATGAGTAAATCAGTAAATAGGTCTGAGATAAGAGAAGCGCCCGGCTCATTTTTAAAATGGGCAATCAACGCATAACTGTCAAATACTACGTTTTTCGTCATGCTGAATTTCCCTCTTCTTTTCTTTTGCTAATTCTGCAAGCAGGTCACCCCCTTCAGTAAGCCAACCAGCCAGGTTTTCGAAATATTGGCGTGTAATGGCACGGATATAGATACCTCCATCTTTTTCAATGAACGCAATTTTAGTCCCTGGCTTAATCCCATATTTCTTCCGAAGGTTTTTAGGGATCACGATTTGTCCTTTGGATGTTAGTGTAGAAGTTTCCATACGTATTACAAATTTAATAACGTATTACGACATTAAAAAGGTTTCCTGATTTGTGATATCAGATTACTTTTCAAAAGTCAGGGTCTCTTTCAAAATCCCGGCATAGAAGACGAACGTTGTGACGAGTTTCCCCTGTTCATCATATTCCTTCCATTCTTTGTGTTTTCTGTCGGCAATATATTCGCCCTGTTCTCTGATGTTTCCGTTTTGATGGTAAGCTGTGAAAAGGCCATGCCTTCGATTCGATC
>JAKEEN010000089.1 GCA_022616575.1 Flammeovirgaceae bacterium | reverse complement strand
TGTCTCCTTAATAATTGAATCGTGAATTCGCTATGGTTTTCGATGGTAATCCGGTACGTGAATACGTAATGATACTGACTCGGACTTGAATAAGCCGGCTGATATTCAGTTTCTACAGAAACCTTAATTCCCTTGGTTATTTCAGTTACCATTCGTTTCAAAAATAGATATTTTTTGGAATTTCAAATCTTTGATCTAATTCGCGTGAGAAAATTGTATGGATGTAAAAATCGCACCCTCCTGGAAGAACCACCTGAAAGATGAATTTGACAAGCCGTATTTCAAGACATTAGCGGATTTTGTTAAAGCTGAATATCAAGCGCAGACGGTTTATCCCCCGGGAAAGGAAATTTTTAATGCTTTTAATTATTGTGATTTCGATAAAGTTCGTGTGGTCATTATCGGGCAAGATCCTTACCATGGGGCCGGACAAGCCAATGGGTTATGCTTTTCTGTTCATCCTCAGATAAAAATGCCCCCTTCTCTGGTAAATATATTTAAGGAAATCCAGCAGGATTTGGGTAAGCCAATTCCACCTCACGGAGATTTGAGTCGTTGGGCCACCCAGGGAGTGCTTCTTCTTAATGCAACCCTTACGGTCAGGGCTTCATCCCCAGGGTCACATCAAAATAAAGGATGGGAGAATTTTACGGATGCTGTTATCAAACAAATTAGTGATCTCAAAGAAAATGTAGTTTTTCTCCTTTGGGGTGCATACGCGCAAAAGAAAGGTGAAATAATTGATCGGTCGAAACATTTGGTGTTGATGTCAGCCCACCCGTCTCCGTTTTCTGCTGACAGGGGATTTTTCGGCAATCAACATTTCAGCAAAACAAACGATTATCTGAAAAGCAAAGGCTTGAAAGAAATCGATTGGTAGAGACGCATAATAATGCGTCTCCACAATGTATGGGTTACCGAATCAGGTTAAAAAACCGGCTCCAGCGAATCTTGTTAAAGAAACTCTTATTGGGATCGATCGATAGCCAGATGAAGAAGGCCTTTCCAACTATATGATCTTCCGGTACAAAACCCCAATACCTGCCGTCCAGAGAGTTATGACGATTGTCACCCATCATAAAATAGTAATTTTGATTGAATGTATATTGGCTTATTACTTTTCCATCAATAAACAGTTTTCCATTTTCAACTTTTGCATCATCATTGTGATCATATTCAACAATGGTACGGCCATAGGTTGCCACTGATATTGAATCAATAGTGATGGTCATCCCTTCTTTAGGAACAACCAGTGGGCCATAGAAGTCGCCATTCCAGGGAAGTAACTTAGCATCTGGGAAAATATTTGACTCAACTGTTTGAGGTGTACGCGTATCAAAGCCTTCCATGTTGAACGTTGCTACTTTAATTTCCTGAATGAAAGGAAGAGCCTGCAATTCTTTAGCAATGTCCGGAGTCATATACATCTGGTATATCACACCATCGCCAGGGCGTCCGATGACTTCATAGTCATACAAGTTGTATTTATTGAGAATACGCTCATTAATATCATTATTAGCTTTCACCAGGTAACTGAACTGCATCTTGGGTGGATTCTCGGAAGCTTTTCCATTTACATAAACCTGGCGGTCACGTACTTTCAGGGTATCGCCTGAAATAGCAACACAGCGCTTGATGTAATTGGTTTTTAAATCGACCGGGTAGTCTTTGTTCTCATTTAATTCTTTAGGCGGAATATTGAATACAACCACATCATTTCTTTTCACGGAAGTAAAGCCCGGCAGTCTGTATTGGGGTAACTTAATCCAATCCAGATAGGAAGGAATTTCTGTAAACCAAATTTTCTGGTGAGTTAACGGTACTTGAAGAGGCGTTGTCGTGGTGCGCGTACCGTAGTGGAACTTGCTTACAAAAAGAAAATCACCCACCAACAGGGAATTCTCCATGGAAGGGGTCGGGATGGTATAGGCTTCCATAATCAGCCAACGAATCAGTGTGGCTGCCACAACGGCAAATACTATTGCATCTGCCCATTCCCTTACTTTTGATTTAGGTTTTGCAGGTTGGTTATCTTCTTTTTTCTTTTCCCAAAACTTCCAATTCATTATTCGTTGTCCGTTAAAAGTTAATAGTCAATCGTCAATAGAGTGTGGGTAGGAGTGTGTCCGTAAAAAAATCGCTGCAAAGAAAAGGATTTTTAGTTAATGGGCGAAACCGCTCAGAATTTCAAAAAATCATTCATGTTCAATACTCCTTTTTTGTCTTTTATCCATTCAGCCACTAACACTGCCCCCCTGGCAAAACCTTCGCGTGAGTGGGCAATGTGCCTGATTTCAATCGTATCGATAGGGGAGTCGTACTTCACCGTATGTGTACCCGGTACCTGGGCTATGCGAAATGATGAAATGCCGATTTCTTGTGGATTGTCAGTTAAACGGTTGACCCATAACCTTTTTTCAGGTTGATTCTTCATGATTCCTTTAGCAAGGGTAATAGCGGTACCACTTGGTGCATCTTTTTTTTCTGTATGGTGAATTTCATCAATAGCCAGACCGTAATTGGTTTGATCGCGCATAAGCTTTGCCAGAAACTCATTCACCTTAAAGAAGATGTTTACTCCCACGCTGAAATTAGACGCGTAAAAGAAGGTTCCATTACAAGTTGCTGTTAGTTTTTCTATTTCAGGCTGCTTATCCAGCCATCCGGTTGTGCCACATACCACGGGAATACCCCTTTCAATACATTTCTTACTGTTTTCAAATGCGGATTCGGGATTGGAAAATTCAATAGCCACATCAGCATTAACAGAATTCAGATCCTTTTGATTGGTTCGTGTTATAATTCCACTGATTGTGTGGCCCCGGTCTTTAGCAATGGTTTCAATGGTCTTACCCATTTTTCCATACCCGATTAAAAGAATTTGCATACCGTTTGATTAGAATTTCAATACAATCGAAAAACCTGATTGCCGGCCAATGAGTTCGTCTTGCTCCCATGTAGGCTTAAGTTGAACTTTCAGGTTTGGGTTCAAGTCAAATTCTTTCAGGTGAGCATCTACATGTGCATCTACGATCTGCAATAAATACATGCCCGCCATCATCACAATCCAAAAGTCTCGTTCACGTCTGTAGCGGTCCACAATGGTTCTTAAGTTTGATTCATTATAGCCGCTCGGGCTCACTCCGCCACCCTGATTGAGTACATAGAAGAGCTCCCCTTTATATTTAGAAAAACCATCCTGGTAAAAATTGATTGCATAACCAATGGCGAAAATCCCTCCGTACACGAGCGGAAGCTTCCAGTATTTTTTGTTGTAGATCTGGCCTGAACCGGGAAGCACTGCCGCATACAACAATGCCTTACGGGGATTGAAACGCTCGGCATACGATTTAATTTGGATCGTGTCGTTTTCACGAATAACCCGGATGGAGTCTTCCTGTGCCTGAGCTGAAACAAGTTGGCAGCTAAGTGATAGTAACAACGAGAATGTTAGAATGAATGCTTTCAATGCACTTTTAAAATATCAAGAACCCGGTTTAGGTCCTCCACCGACAAGAAAGGTATTTTAATTTCTCCTTTTTTGCCATCGCTTTTTACGACAACCCGTGTGCCAAAGTGTGATGAAAGCCTTGATTGAAGCTGAACAATTTCGCGCGTTGGCTGATTTTGTGGTGATGCTACCTCTTCTTTTTGCTTTTTCTCCTGACTCAGCTCACGCACTAATTCCTCAACTTTCCTTACTGACAAATCTTCGTTTACGGTTTTTTTAAAAATGTAAAGCTGATTCTCAGGGTTCTCTACGTTGATGATCGCACGGGCATGACCCATTGACAAGCGGTTGTCGCGAACTGCAATCTGAATATCAGGGGGGAGCTTAAGTAAGCGAAGGTAATTAGTAACGGTAGCACGATTTTTACCAACACGGTCACCGAGTTCATCTTGTTTAAGATGACATTCGCTGATAAGCCGTTGATAGCTTAGCGCAATTTCAATGGCGTTTAAGTTTTCTCGCTGAATGTTTTCAATCAGGGCCATCTCCAGCATCTGCTGATCATCGGCTGAACGGATGTAAGCGGGTACTTCGGTGAGACCTGCAAGTTTAGAAGCCTGAAATCTTCGTTCACCCGCGATGAGTTGATATTGATGAGGTGCTAATCTTCTGACCGTTATGGGTTGGATGATTCCATGCACTTTGATGGACTCAGCGAGTTCCTGCAATGCTTCTTTATCAAAATGCTCACGGGGCTGAAATGGATTCACCTCAATCTCAGCCAGTGAGATTTCAATTACAGAACCAGTATGAGTAGCGCTTGATGAAGAACCACCAACAACTACATCGGTTTCTAATTTTTCTTCTAACGGACTATCGCTTAATAATGCGTTGAGTCCTCGGCCTAATGCTTTTTTCTTACTCATTTCTTAGCAAGCTTATTTTTGTCCAGAATTTCGTGTGCAAGTTTGAGGTAGCTGATTGCCCCCTTGCTTTCGGCATCGTGAACAATAGCAGCCAATCCAAAGCTGGGTGATTCACTCAACTTCACGTTACGTGGTATGATGGTTTCAAAGGTCATTTTTTTGAAATGTGTTCTCACTTCATCTACTACCTGATTCCCAAGTGACGTGCGTGAATCATAGAGTGTGAGAAGGATACCTTCAATTTCTAATTTCGGATTAAGACGGGTTTGAATGATTTTAATTGTGTTCAATAATTTGCCGAGACCCTCTAAGGCAAAGTATTCGCACTGAACTGGGATAATAACTGAGTCGGCTGCGGTCAGTGCGTTGATAGTGATCAGCCCGAGTGACGGTGAACAATCAATGATTACATAATCATAGTCATTTTTAATTTTCGCTAAGGCATCCCGCATTTTTTCCTCCCTGCGCTCAATACTCACCATTTCCACTTCGGCCCCAACAAGGTCAATGTGGGAGGGTAGGATATCCAGAAATTTCAAATGCTCATTTTTTACAACGGTGTCTTTAGGCTGCACACCATCTACCATGCATTCATAAATACCGGCTTCAATATCCTTCGGATTTAATCCCAAACCAGAAGTAGAGTTAGCCTGAGGATCCGCATCCACCAACAATGTTTTTTTTTCAAGCACCGCCAGACTGGCTGCGAGGTTGATCGCTGAAGTGGTTTTACCTACACCGCCTTTTTGGTTGGCAATTGCAATAATTTTACCCATGAACAAGAATTAAGTAATCAGTTAAAAAAATGCCCTGACGCTTTTAGTCAGGGCGCAAATATAGGAGAGTATTTTACGTGCGTGGAACGCTGTGGAACGTATTTATCCACAATCACTGCACAAAGGAATGTTACTTACTTTTCTTCTTCTTACGTTCTTCTTCAGCGCTTTTGCGCGCTTGTTCACTATTCTTCATCGCCTCTTCTAAACGTGCCATAAACTTCGATTTCTTTCCGCCACCATTGGCATTCTTCTTCCGGTTCTCTTCCATAATGGCTTTGATCTTACCTTCATCTACAAACCGTTTGATGACAGCTTGTTGAATGAATGTAACTATGTTGGCCATTAAATAATAGAAGCTCAATCCTGAGGGGAACGTATTTAACACGAACATGAAGACAACGGGCATAATGTAGCCTAATGATTTCATTGGTCCCTGAACGGTGGTCATCTGGTTGTTTTGCCAGGTGATGACTAAGGTTGAAGCTGTCATTAATAGCGTAAACAAACTCACATGACTTCCATAAAACGGGATGGTGAAAGGAAGATTCATGATCGAATCATAAGTAGATAAATCATCCGCCCATAAGAAACTTTCCTGGCGCAAGTCAATGCTGTTGGGGAACAGGTAGAGCATGGCGAAAAGAATTGGCATCTGAAGCAAGAGCGGAATGCACCCACTAATCGGGTTTACGCCCACCTGTTGGTAAAGCTTCAACTGTTCCTGCTGAACCTTCGTCATGTCTTCACCATGCTTCTCTTTAATTTCATCTAACTCAGGTTTCAGCACGCGCATTTTAGCCATGCTCAGGTACGACTTGTAGGAGAGGGGTAACAATACAATTCTGATGATGATTACCATCAAAATGATAATCAATCCATAATTGCCGATAAACTTACCCAGTTGATGGAAGATAGGGAGGGTAAAGAACTGGTTTACCCATTTTACCGGAGGCCAGCCCAGGTAAACATTCTCCTCAAAGCTTTCAGCGACATGATCAATGTTGTAATAATCATTTGGTCCGAAATAATATTTAAGTGAAACACCGGAAGCGACATCACTTACGGGAATGAAAAGTTTTACGGAAGTTCTTTTAACAACAGTGTCATCAGAAGCATTCACCCCGGTCTCCACCTCACCGCCTGAAAAACCTTTTTGGGAGATTAGTGAGGATAAGAAATATTTTTCTTTGATGGTAACCCAATTCACGGGTTCAGCAAACACTTCATTCTCAATATCGGTTGAGCGCGCATTTAATTCATCAAACCCGTTGTTCTTTGAGTAATAGGTAATGGTTGTGTTATTGCGCGTATCTGTCAGGTCTTTCTCAATGGGTTTCAGAAAGTCCTTCCACTCAAATCGCAATACATCACCTGAAATTTGTTTTTTCAAATCAGCACCTTGCAACCTATAAGTGATTTCATATCCTTGCTTAGGAATTGAATAGATCTGTTTGAAAGTCAGTTCGGGTGATTGAATACTGAAACTCAGCCTGATGGTGTCGCCATCTTCTCTTTTATCAGTTACATAGAATAAAGAGTAAAGATCAAGGTCTTCATGATTAACCTTTCCAAACAAATTAAAAGTTGTAGTTGGGTTTACAAGCGTAAGTGATTCCTTCGAATAGGTTTTATGGTTTTTCAGTTCCAGCGATTTGATTACGCCACCCTTGTTTGAAAAAGTAACTTTCAAATCTTCCGTTTCAATGGTTGTTGCTGATTCGTTTCCCTGAAGGTAAGTGGATAAGTTTCCAAGGGCAGTTAAACGGGCACTATCAACAGTTGCCACCGGTTTTGCAGAAGTTGAATCTCCAGGTTGAGTGGTTGTCTCAACTACTTGCTGTGGTGCAGGCTGTGGCGTTGGACTGAAGAAATAAAAATATCCAAGCAGTAAAACCGCGATGAGTGTGAGGCCTATGGCCGAATTCCTATCCATTTTAAAAAGTTAATCGTTAATAGTTATCAGTTAATCGTTCGTTGTTAATTGAACTGTTGTTTTTTGTATTTAAGCGAGGCATCAACAAATTTCACAAATAATGGATGCGGATTGAGAACAGTACTCTTAAGTTCCGGATGATACTGTACCGCCACAAACCAAGGGTGATCTTTGAGTTCGACCACTTCCACCAAACCAGACTCAGGGTTAATCCCCACCGCTTTCATTCCAGCTTCTTCAATTTGTTCTAAATATTTATTGTTGAATTCATAGCGATGACGGTGACGTTCGTGTATTAACGTTTCTCCGTAAGCATGGTTGGCCTTGCTTCCTTTTTTAAGTTTGCAGCCATAAGCACCAAGTCGCATCGTGCCACCTTTGGCGGTGATCTTCTT
>JAKEEN010000088.1 GCA_022616575.1 Flammeovirgaceae bacterium | reverse complement strand
GCATCCAGAATCTGATCCTCTGATTGACGGACCATTTTCTTGCCCGTATGGTAGGAAAATGCCTCACCTGCTCTTGCATACAACAAGCGCATGAAATCATAAATTTCGGTAACCGTGCCAACAGTTGACCTTGGGTTTCGTGAAGTTGTTTTTTGCTCGATCGAAATGACCGGGCTTAGTCCGTTAATTTTGTCAACGTCAGGGCGTTCGAGATTTCCCAGAAAGCTTCTTGCATACGCTGAAAAACTTTCCATATATCTCCGCTGGCCTTCGGCATAAATGGTATCAAATGCCAGCGATGATTTTCCACTTCCGCTAATACCTGTAATAACAACGAGTTTGTTTCTCGGAAAGGAAATCGAAATATTTTTGAGGTTGTGCTCACGGGCACCGATTACTTCAATGTTTTCGTATCCAATAAGGTCGGTGCTTTTCTTTTGCGCTACTGCGTTGGCCATAGAGAGAATACAAAGAATAGCATTAGTTTGGTTCGGGACAAATGAAAATTCGGAGAGTTAAATTTTTGGCAACGAATCGGTCAGAATCTGACTTCAAGTTTTAAAAGAGGGGATTTTATAAAACCAATTTCTTCACCCGATTTAGCGTATTTCTTATTTCTTAGTTCGTAGCAAAGAGCAAGCTTTGTATCAGGATCAACAATCCAATATTCCTCTACGCCAAATTTTTCGTATAAGTCTTTCTTTTTTATAAGATCGTAGTCCTTATTACCCGGGGAAAGTATTTCAACTAATAGGTCAGGAATGCCATGGATATGACCATTCGGATCAATGATCTTCTCATTATTTTTTAGCACGACAACAATATCAGGCTGAACAGCATTGCTAGTCTCATCAAGGTAAACATCAAATGGTGCGATAAAAACTACTCCTTTATTATCCTTCTTAAGGAATTGGAGTAACTGAAAGTTGATTTCATTTAAGATCAATTGGTGTTTTGAAATAGGCGAAGGCGACATATAAATAGTATTATCAATCAATTCGGCCAACGTGCCTTCGGGCAGGCTTTTATAGACCTCCATAATAGTTCTGGGTGGTGTCTCTAACAGTGGCTTCATATTTTAAAGATACGATTTATTGAGTAAACTGGTTCAGGCTACGTCCTTTCCTCTCACCCACTTCAGCATTTCAAACCAGGTTTGGCGGTCTATAGAAACGTGCATTGATTTTGCTGCTTCAATAATTCTTTCGGGTTTGGTTGTTCCTAAAGTTGGGAAGATCAATGAAGGGTGTTATAACAACCAGGCCAACAAAAGCTGTGATGAAGTACTGTTATAATTTTCTGCCACTTCATTTAAACGGCTCATCGCATCAGTTTCAAAATGTTTACCTCCTCCCAGTGGCGACCACGCCATCGGTGATGCGCTGTGCTTCATGAGCACATCAATCGTTCCATCAAAAAGACTTTCATTTTTGAAAAGTGAAATTTCAATTTGATTGGTAACTAACGGGGCCGATGAATATTTCTGTAGCATCTCAAATTGTGATGAAGTAAAGTTGGAAACACCAACGTGTAGCACCTTACCCTGTGCTCGTAATATTTCAAAAGCTTCCGCTATCGCTTCCGGATTCATTAATGGGTCAGGCCGGTGGATAAGTAAAACATCCAATTTATCAACGCCTATATTTTTTAAGGATTGCTCGGCTGATGCGATGATGTGTTCTTTGGTGGTATCATAATGTTTAATCCGGTGGTCTTTTTTATCTGACACAAGTTTAATCCCGCACTTCGTAATAACCTGAATCTTATTTTTTAACGAAGAATTATTTCTGATCACACTTCCAAAAACTTCCTCACACGAATAGTTGCCATAAATATCAGCATGATCGAACGAGGTGATTCCAGTCTCAATACTGGTGTGAATTAATCGCTCAAGGGTCTCATACGGAACGGTATGCCATTTCCAAACACCCGCTATAATTCTTGAAAGAGAAGGCCCTTGGGAATGAATTTTTTGATGCTGCATTCTACCTCATTTTAGATTTACGATTTACGATTTTAGATTTTATAGTGCCAGCTAAATCTATCCCGTAAACGTTTGCGAAAGCATTACTTCTGTTAACTTTGCCGCTGCTATTAAACCTTGAACTATGAATCTTCACGATTATCTCAATTATGTAAAACAGCGTAACGGTCATGAGCCTGAATTTTTACAAGCTGTTGACGAAGTATTGCAATCCATTATGCCAGTGCTGGATAAAAATCCGGAATACAGAAAACTGAAAATTGTTGAGCGCATCACCGAACCCGAGCGCCTCATTTCGTTTCGCGTCAGCTGGCTTGATGATAAAGGAGAAGTTCAGGTAAATCGCGGGTACCGCGTGCAGATGAATAGTGCTATTGGCCCTTACAAAGGCGGGCTTCGCTTTCATCCTTCTGTTACGCAAAGTGTTTTAAAATTCCTTGCGTTTGAACAGATTTTCAAAAACGCACTCACGGGTGTACCAATGGGTGGCGGTAAAGGAGGGAGTGATTTCGATCCGAAAGGAAAATCAGAAAATGAAATCATGAAATTCTGCCAGGCTTTTATGGGCGAATTAGCACGTCACATCAACCACCGTTTAGATGTGCCTGCCGGTGATATTGGTGTGGGCGGAAGAGAGATCGGTTATATGTTTGGTACCTACAAGAAAATAAAAAATGAATTCTCGGGCGTGCTCACCGGAAAGGGCATTGGCTGGGGCGGAAGTTTAATCCGTACCGAAGCCACGGGGTATGGCCTGGTTTATTTTGCAGAGAATATGATGCAAACACAAAACGATTCCATTAAAGGAAAAACATGTTTGGTATCCGGATCAGGAAATGTTGCACAATATGCCATTGAAAAAATTCTACACCTGGGCGGAAAACCCGTAACCGTTTCTGATTCAAACGGATTTATTTATGACGAAGAGGGAATTACGCTGGCGAAACTTGAATTCATTAAAGACTTGAAAAACAACAAGCGCGGACGTGTTAAAGAATATGCTGATAAGTACAAGTGTGTTTACAAAGACATTGATCCAAAAGCCGACCACAATCCGCTGTGGGCTCTCAAGGCCGACTGCGCTTTCCCATGTGCCACGCAAAATGAATTGAATGCTAAAGATGCCAACAACCTGGTGAAAAATAGTGTAAAACTGGTAGCCGAAGGTGCCAATATGCCAACCACACCAGATGCCATTAACATTTTGATTGATAATGGCGTGATGTATGCCCCGGGGAAGGCCTCCAATGCGGGCGGTGTTGCTACTTCCGGACTTGAAATGACTCAAAACTATATGGGCTCTAACTGGACACGCGAAGAAGTGGATGCCAAACTTCACAACATTATGAAAAACATTCACGAGACCTGTCTTGCTGCTGCTAAAGAGTATGGGAAGGAAGATAACTACATGGTGGGGGCTAACATTGCAGGGTTTGTAAAGGTGGCGAGAGCCATGCAGGCCCAAGGCGTGATCTAGCCTTCAGCTTCGTTCAGACTAACTTAGTACATAAATAATTTTATAAAGTAATGAACCCCGGATAATCGTCCGGGGTTTTCTATTTTCACACATGGAGCTCCAGGTACAAACAGGCTATCGGCAAATATTGAAAATGGCCCTGCCTATTTCGTTAGCCATGCTGGTTCCACAAATCAATTTTATCACCAACAATATTTTCCTTAGCGGTCTGGGGGAAGCATCGTTGGCGGCAGCAGGTATTACAGGGGTTTACTATTTAATTTTTGCTGTCGTTGGCAACGGACTTAACAACGGGCTGCAAGCGCTCATTGCCCGAAGGGCGGGACAAAATCTACCACAAGAAATCGGTCGTTTGTTTTTTAATGGCGTGTGGGTTGCTTTAGCATTGGCAGTGGCCGGTATTCTTATTACCTATTCGGTTGCCCCATTGATACTAAGAGCAACTATTCACAACCAGCAAATCGCTGAGATGTGTGTGGAGTTTTTGTTGATTCGCGTTTGGGGATTACCTTTTCTCTATCTCTATGTAATGCGCAATGCCTTGCTGGTCGGCATCAATCAAACAAAATTTTTGGTGTGGGGCACATTGGCCGAGGCATTCTCCAATATCTTTCTGGATTACGCCCTCATCTATGGCCATTTTGGTTTTCCTGAAATAGGATTTAATGGCGCTGCGTATGCATCTATTATTGCCGAAGGGTTAGGATTGCTGGTCATTTTTATTGTTATACACGTCAAAGGACTGAACAGAAGTTTCTACCTCTTCAGTCAACGTAAAATAGATTGGAGTGTGGTGAAGTTAGTTTTTGTTCAGTCGTCTCCTTTAATTCTACAATTCGTCATCAGCATTTCGAGTTGGGAGTTTTTCTATATACTCATTGAACATCACGGGGCAAGAGCGTTGGCGGTGTCAAACACGATGCGCAACATTTTTGGCCTGTTCGGAATTTTTTCCTGGGCGTTTGCCGCAACTACCAATGCCATGGTAAGTAATGTAATTGGTCAGGGCAAACACGATCAGGTGATGCCGTTGATCTGGAGAATTGTGAAAGTAAGTTTCAGTATTTCCTTCGTCATTTTTGTCTTGTTAAATCTTAAGCCGGAATGGTTTCTTTCATTTTATGGACAAGGGGAAGATTTTGTTGCTTATGCTATACCTGTTGTGCGTGTTGTCTCCATTGCGCTTTTGATGATGTCTTTTTCTACGGTGTGGCTTAACGCTATTACAGGCACAGGAAATACCTCGGTGAATTTAACTATTGAGTTTGTCACCATCTTAGTTTACTCCATTTATGTGTTCATGGTTCTGGAGTATTGGAATATGTCAATCGTGTGGGGTTGGGGGTCTGAATGGGTTTACTGGATCTCCATGTTCAGCATGGCATTCCTCTACATGAAGTCCGGCCGGTGGAAGAACAAAGTGATTTGATTGGACTACTTCAAAGACCTCTTATAGAAAATCAATTGAGGTTTTGCCTCCTTAACTTCTTCACTAATTGTATAGTAGCCGGTTCCAGACCTTGAAAAGGTTATTGCCTCACCTTGCGGCTCTTGTTCGTACGGAAGAATGCGTGGCTTGGCCTTCAACAGTTCTTTCAACGTCTGTTGCGGATTCTCTTTCTTCCAATAATAAATATTGGTGTAGTTTTTTAACAAGACTTCCTGATTGTCTCCTGAAATATCTCCGGCCACCAGTTGGGTTAATGGAAGTCGCTGAATTAACTCCGCATTTACCGTATCTGTGGTTGACTGTGGAAACGGGAGCTTATACATCGTAATAATTTCCTCTCGCTTTGAAAAAATATATAAATCTCCTGAAGTGGGTTCACATAATAATGTTTCGGTATCCTTTTGTCCATCTGGTAATCGAAATGCAAGGGTATCTATGTCAGTGAAGGTTGTATCGATATTGCCATTGTTCAATTCAAAGGCTGGTTCTTTGATTCGATAGATACTCTTGACAGGAAAAACAGCTGCGTTGTCGCCAATATCGGCAACGTATAAATAGGGTACGTCCTTCTCAGGTCCTGGGCCAATCGCAATATCCTCCCAGTCGCGGTTAATAACTCCTTTCAGATTAACTTTCGCCCGGCACATTCCCACTGTATCAATCAAAAAAAGACGGGCCTTGTCTCCACTGTCGTTGTGTGACCACAAATACCCGGGATTATTTATACTCGCTACCAATCCGGAGGCCTCATTTAACTGAGGGCATCGCAATTCAGCTTGATTAGTTCCAGGCTCAAAAGAACTGTCATTTGATTTATCTTTTTTAACTCCCTTGTGATTGCAGGTACCTATGAAAAATACAAGCGGAACAAGAATAAATATGCGGCTATAATTCATGTTTGCAAGATAAGAATCAACACTAATCAATGGAAATGGGATTTGTCTTCATCATAATCTTACCTTTGCCCGATGAGCGAAGACTTTCTTATCGATAACCAGGAAGATGATGACGAATTATTTGAACATCATCGCATCGTAGCCGATGCCGGTCAAACACTCATCCGTATCGATAAGTTTTTAATGGATCGGCTGCCCAATGTAACCCGCACTAAAATCCAGCAGGGTATTCACGATGGGTTTGTGAAGGTGAATGAAAAACCGATCAAGCCGAATTACAAAGTCCATCCCAACGACACCATTGTAATCTCGTTACCGCAGCCACCCCGCGATACAGACATCGTTCCGGAAAATATTCCGCTTAACATAGTATTTGAAGATGAGTACTTGTTAGTGATCAATAAGCCTGCAGGCATGGTAGTGCATCCTGCTTATCAAAATTGGACGGGCACCGTAGTAAATGCGCTTGCCAGGCATTTTAAAAATTTACCCCAGATGCCCGGCAACGAAGGCCGGCCCGGACTCGTGCATCGGATTGATAAAGACACTTCAGGGCTTTTGGTAATTGCGAAAGAAGAAAAAACGCTAACGGGCCTGGCTAAACAATTCTTTGATCACTCCATTGAACGAACGTACTGGGCACTTGTTTGGGGAGAGCCTAACCCACCCAACGGAACCATCAATGTGAACGTAGGGCGAAGTTTAAAAGATCGCAGGGTAACAGCAACGTTTCCTGACGGAACCATGGGCCAGCACGCCATTACTCATTATAAAACGCTTAAGAATTTCAGATACGTTTCGTTGGTTGAATGTAAACTCGAAACCGGGCGTACACATCAGATACGGGCCCACATGAAACACCTTGGTCACTCTCTTTTTAATGATACCGTATATGGAGGCAGCGATATTCTGAAAGGAACCGTGTTTACCAAATACAAGCAGTTTGTCGATAACTGTTTTAAACTCATGCCCCGACAGGCGCTGCATGCAAAGACACTGGGGTTCGTTCATCCGGTTACACAAAAATTCATGCAGTTTGATTCTGATTTACCCGATGATTTTAAAAGTGTGATTGAAAAGTGGGAGAATTATGTGAAGTACAATTGAGGGATAGAGAAAGCAATTGTATCCGCCTGAACAGGCGACCTTGTTTCAGGCTTTCAGGTGTTAAACAGAAAGTTTCATCTTTCCATCCTTCCTCAAAGCTGATCTGATTTCTTTCAAGGCTTCTTTCTTAAACTTTTTGTAAGTAGCCTCATCTTTTGATACCTGTAGCAAGCTCTTTATATATTCCAACACAGTATCTGCCTGCCCGGCATCAAGCGAATCTAGCTTCTCCAAAATCTGAAGCTTTTGCTTGGTGTTTGTCATATACGTAGTGGTTGTACACAAATTTAAACGTATATACGGGTAAAAAGTTCAACGTAACTCTTTGATAACCAAAAGAAAACAGAGGGTTAATCTGGGCAAGGGTTATGTAACCATCTCATAAAGCTTTGGTAAAATACCAGCTAAGGGGGCCCTTTCAGGCCTCCCTTAGTCTAGTAACCAACTATAACGAGAAGAGAATCTTTATTTAATTCTGATGAACTGCGTGCTGCTGAACAAAGAGGGGCAATCCCTCTAAGAGTTCAGCATTTTGTAGCAAGGCCTCTACGTGAAGGGCGTTGGCCAGGTACTCGACTTTTTCGTCAACCAGGTCTGAAAGAAACAGTACAGGTGTATTCCGATTCATTGAATTGGTGCGAATAGACCTGATCATTTCGTATCCGGTAATTACAGGTAAATCGGTGCAGCAAATGATTAAATCAAACATCTGTATGCGTGAGATAAGGAGCCCATCCAAACCTGAATCGGAAGAGTGGATGATAAAACCATTGCTCAGCACCGACCTAACCTGCTCTATGATTTCTTTTTGCTTGTGAACTACTAAAACCTTCATAACGAGTGCTAAGATGGTGGCACCGTATGAATTCACATTCTCATTTTTCCTCTGTGCCCAAAAGGCTAAAAAGGCGGAAAGATATTAAATGCTTAACTATCAATAGTTTACACGAGTTTAGATGTGGCTAACACGTAATGGAAGCTTTTATAATTCAGTACTGGTACGGTAAGAATTCAGTACCAATACCTGATGGACAATTATTCAACTATGCCCTGCTCGTAGGCATACTTAACTAAACCAATAGCTGTTTTGAGGTTTAGCTTTTCCATGATTCTGGACCGGTGTGTTTCAATGGTTCGTTCGCTAAGAGATAGTTTTTCACCAATCTCTTTATTGGTCAATTCATCGCACACAAATTTGATGATGTTGATTTCCCGGTCGCTGAGTTCTTCATTGAGTTTAGCCTTGCTCTTATCTTTCAGATTTCTTCTCATGGCCGAGGCCACCAGGTCGTTGTGATAAAAATCTTTATCAACCACCGAATTAATTGCTTTTTCCAGCTCATCCGGATTGGTGGTCTTATGCAAGAATGCATGTGCGCCCCGTTCAATCATCTGGATGATAAGTTTCTCATGATCTTCCATGGTTAAGATGATCACTTTTACGTTTGGATAGGAAGACAATATCCGGGTAGTGGTTTCCTCACCATCCATGACAGGCATCTGCAAATCCACCACGCATACATCGGGGGGATCTTGCTTCACCAGCGCAAGCAATTCCCTGCCGTTTTCAGCATCCTTTACTTCCGACACACGGGGAAGTGTTTTAATAAGGGCAACCATCGCTTTACGAAAAAGCGAGTGGTCATCAGCTATGTAGACCTTTAGCTTCTTAATCATTAACGAAACAATTCAGTGGGCTCCTGAAATTATTGCAATGTAAAGCACCTGCCGAATAAACCCAATCAAATAGGCCATGTTCAGGCCAATTTTCTACTCATGGCCTATTACCTTTGGTTAACATTTAAACTATGACGAAGCTATCTAAACTTACCCTCAGTGTTCATGCCGGCTCTGAAGGAGACCCGCGTTTCAAAGGTACGGTAACACCCATTTATCCATCCTCCGCCTACGATTATGAAGATATGCCTGCCACTGTTTATCCACGGTATTTCAACACACCTAACCAGCAAGCAGTAATTGAAAAAATGGTTGCCTTAGAGGGAGGTGAAGACGGGTTGGTTTTCAGTTCTGGTCTTGCGGCTATCATGACAAGTCTTTTCGCCTTTTTGAAAAGCGGGGACCATGTTGTTTTCCAAAATGATCTGTATGGCGGAACTTACTATGCAGTAACCCATGAGTTCCAGCGGTTAGGAATTAATTATTCCATGGTAGATGGTTCAAAACCCGAAAGCTTTGAAAAAGCCATTCAACCAGAGACGAAAGTGATCTATGTTGAAACTCCATCAAATCCGACTTTAAAAATTACGGACTTACGAGCAGTTGCCTCTATCGCCAGCAAACATAAACTCCTTACAATCATCGACAATACATTTGCCAGTCCGGTGAATCAGAACCCGATCAGTTTAG
The DNA here is from genome assembly GCA_022616575.1 of Flammeovirgaceae bacterium. GTDB lineage: Bacteria > Bacteroidota > Bacteroidia > Cytophagales > Cyclobacteriaceae > JAKEEN01. Next base: position 6,540 of record JAKEEN010000088.1, on the reverse strand, counting down.
GTATTGATGTCGTTACCCACAGCGGCACGAAATACATTGGCGGCCACAGCGATATTTGCTGTGGCGTGATGGTTTCGTCAAAAAAATTCACTCAACAAATAAGAGCTACAGCCATTAATTTCGGAGGCTCGCCTGATCCCCATCAATGTTATTTGATTGAAAGAAGTTTGAAAACACTGGTGCTGCGCGTGCAACAACAAAATAAAAATGCTTTAGCGTTGGCTGAATATTTAAAGAGACACCCAAAAGTTGATAGAGTATATTATCCTGGATTAACAGATCATCCAGGCCATGATGTTGCCAAAGCTCAAATGCCGGGCGGATTTGGCGGAATGCTTTCCTTTGAAGTAAAAGGAGATGCCCATGCCTTTATGGGTAAATTAAAATTGATTAAGAGAGCTTTAAGCCTTGGTGGAGTAGAATCCACCATGTGTTCACCCGTAAGAACCTCACATGCGAAGATGAGTGCTGATGAGCGAAAAAAAATTGATGTAAAAGATAATCTCGTGAGGTTTTCTGTTGGGATTGAAGATGTGGAAGATCTGAAGAGAGACATTGGGCAGGCGTTAATTTAATTTCATATTTCGCATTTCAAATATTCAGGAGTCAATTTGTAATCTGAAATCAATAAATTTACTCTACCTCCACCACCATCTCAACCTCCACAGCAATATTCGATGGCAGGGAATTCATACCTACCGCTGAACGCGCGTGTTTCCCTCTCTCACCAAACACGTTCACCATCAAATCAGAAAAGCCATTAATTACTTTGGGCTGATCGGTAAATGTATCGGTGCAGTTTACCATGCCGAGTACTTTTACGATTCGCTTTACTTTATTCAGATCACCAATCTCTGCCTTGAGTGTCGATAGCATGGAGATGGCGGTTTGACGAGCCGCCTCATAGCCCTGTTCGAGTGTTAAATCCCTTCCCACTTTACCCGTTATATTAGATCCATCTGCTTTTGTTGGTCCGTGCCCTGCAATAAAAATCAGGTTGCCCGTGCGTACTGCCTTCACATAATTGGCCATTGGTTTAGAAGGTGTGAAGAGTTCAATGTTTAGTTCTTTAAGTTTTTGATCAGGGGACTGCCCAAACACAACTCCCTGTATAAAAATCAGAACACAAATTTTGATAATTTTAGCTGGTGACATAGGGTTGACATTTTATCAAACTTACTTTGAGAAAAGTTCTTATCAAATATGGTTAAGCCGTCAGGCCGCTTATTTCAAAGCATAAAAGCGGTCAGACGGCTAAAGCAAAACAGACAAGACTATGGAAGAAAAAATACGCTGCGAGTGGTGCCTTAAATTTGAAAAGTACATTCAATACCATGACGAAGAATGGGGTGTGCCCGTTCATGATGATCAAAAGCATTTTGAATTTTTAATTCTTGAGGGGGCACAGGCCGGCTTGAGTTGGTCAACTATTTTAAATAAGCGTGAAGGCTATCGAAAAGCATTTGCAGACTTTGATCCGGTAAAAGTTGCCCGCTTTACAGAGAAGCGAATTGAAAGAATACTCCTGGATCCGGGCATTGTTCGAAACCGCCTTAAAGTCAATGCGGCTGTAAATAATGCCAGGCGTTTTCTCGAAGTGCAAAAAGAGTTCGGAAAATTCGATACCTACATCTGGAGTTTTGTGAAAGGCAAACCCATTGTGAACAAATGGAAATCGTTAAAACAAATTCCGCCTACTACCAAAGAATCGGATGCGTTAAGCAAAGACCTGATTAAGCGAGGATTCAAATTTGTGGGAAGCACGGTTATCTACGCACACATGCAGGCATGCGGGTTGGTCAACGATCATTTGGTAAATTGTTGGAGGTATACACAAGTTTAAAGTTAGAGAGCCTAACTTTAAACTTTCAACTTTTTTAACCTTTTTTCTTCTTCAACAAATTCTGAATAGCCTTTACGCCTTCTTTCTTTATTTGGTCAGCCGGCTTAGTTGCTGTGCTGTCTTTTTTAGTCGTATCAGATTTATTTCCTAATAAATTTCCAACCAGTTTCTCAGCACCAGTTCCTTTTACCAACTCTTGAGCTTTTTGTCCGGCTTCTTGTTTTACTGCCGATGTTGCTGCATCCTTCACTTGTTGCTTTTGTTCCGTGATTAGTAGTTTGGTTGATGGACTCAGAAACGTTCCGCCCAAACCAATGTTGACGGGGATAGTCGAATTAGGATTTGAGCTTCCTCCGGTATAGCTCGAAACCAAACTATTGAATTGAGTTCCCAGCTTGCCCGCAGGCACATCCATCTTCAACGCATAGTCTATAGTGCCATCAATCGCTGTGCTTCCGGCCACCGTTGTTTTATAATCACCAAATTTTACATCAAATGGCTTTACACTAAGCTTGCCATCTTTAATTGAGGCTGACATCAACACATCTTTCATTGAAACATTGCTGGCGTTGTCAAGTTTTGTTAATGATGTAATTCCAGAAACCAATTTTGAGTCTTTCCCAAGCAAAGCGGCCTGGGCAATTTTTACCAGTCCGCTTCCATTAACAGTAGCCAGGTTGGGCATCATGGTTTCCAGCAACTCACCACTAAGTTTAAAATCGGTGGAGAAATTACCATTCACAAGTCCTGCCACAGGCGCATACGTTTTCACCATCGAAAATGATTGCGCTGATTCCTTAATTGACAAATTCTGAATGCCAAGAGAAAGATCATATTTAGGATGTTTGATGTCTTTGGTGTTGTATGTTCCGCTGATTGCGAATGCACCACCCATCATATTGAATTTTAATCCATTCAGGTTGGCAATTCCGTCCTTTACAATAATATCTCCGGTTGCATTGGTGATGTTGAAGTCCATCATCTTTACTTGCCTGATGTTTGACTTTAAAACAAAGTCAATGTTTTCAGGAATTGGTATTACACCGTACGATGTTGTATCGGTTGTAGTAGTCGTTTCTTCCGTCTCTGTCATGAACTCATTCAAATCAAGAAGGTTGGAATTAAAATTCACTACCCCTTTAATTGTTTCCTTTCCAAATACATAACCGATATAGTTGGTCACGTCCCCGCTTACGGCAAAATCGCTTTTTCCAATAGTACCGAGGGTGTTTTGCAGTTCAATTTTCTTGGGGTTAAATACCATGGTTGACTGACTGATGGTGACTGTTGGAACATCTTTCGCTTCATACTTAAAATCTTTTAAAGAAGCTGAACCGCTGGTTGGCAGCTTTTCATATTTCTCGGCCATCAAATCAGAGTACTTTCCTTTGGTTTGAAGGTCGGCTTTGATTTTTCCGGCAAGGCTCATTCCATCTACCGGAAAAATTTTTGTCATCTTCTCTAAGTCGACACCGCCATTCGCTTTCACGTCCCATGTGTAGTCTTCAAGGTTTTGAACCAATAAATTCGCTGAGAATTTTTCTCCATCCATCACCATCGAAAAATCATTAACAGCAATGGTTGTTTCGGCCATCTTGCCCGATGTGTTTTTAATGGTCGAGTTAAATTTCAAATCCTGTAAGGGCAGCGGAAAATCTTTTGTCTTCACAAATCCATTGGCCAGCGACATAGCAGCATCAATGGATGGAATCGTTTTCTTCAAACTATCATAAATGCCCTTGGCCGTTAGATTAACTGCATAAGTTCCTTTCATTTCTAACCCTTCCATTGGCACCATCTTGCTTAACTCGGCAAGATTTAATTTAGCCGCCAGGCTTGCATCCACATGGGTCGGGTACATTTTAGTAATGAGTGCGCGTGCATCTACCGGGTTACTTCCAAAATCAAGGTGAAGTTTCTTCAAGTCAACAACGGTGTTATCGATCACGCCATCTTTGTTATCAAGCAACAGGTCAATATTGATGTTGTTAACTGCCGTTGGCAGGCTTGGGTAGTGAAACATGGCATCTTTTACCAACAGGTTCACGTTGAAGGCCGGCATTTGTGTTTCGCTGTACGTTCCTTTTACAAATCCGTTAAATGCGAGGTCGCCCTTGGTTTCAATATCCTTGAAACTTTCAGAATACATTCCGGGTACGAGAGACAATAAACTCTTGAATGAATTGTCAGGACTTTTAAATGAAATATCCATTCCATAATTATCGGGGTTCATTTTGAACCAGCCATCAAAGCTCATTGCGAAGTCATTGACTTTTACTGAATTTTCTTTGAATGTGTATTTGCTGTATTCCTCGGCTATGGAAATGGTGGCATTTACGTCTAATCGCTTATTAGACAAATACATGTCACCAGCATAACCAAGATTGAGTGTGTCGATTTGTGTATTTGTTTTCAGATCAAACACGCTTTGAGTGAAATCTCCGCTACCGGTGTGATTGAGGCCCTTTACTTCAGCCAGAAAGGGAATCGACTTGTCATCGTAGGTTACTTCTCCGTCTACAATTTCCCAGTGGTCAATACCAAATGAAAATTCTCCGCTTCCTTCTTCAGCTGTTACTACTGTATCTGTTGAGGGAATGGCAATATCCCAGTTTGCACGGCCGTCTTCAAGAACCTTAATGTTGATAATCGGTTTTACCAGCGTAATCCCTTTCAACCGCATCTGATCGCCAAACAATACGTCTCCCAGGTTTACCTCAACTTCCAGCGCTTCGGTTGCGAATAGAACTTCATTGGCGAAGGGCTCCCGGTTAATAACGCCAAAGTCTTTCATCTCTGCCGTAATGGCCGGAAAGTTTTTAAACAACGAGAGACTGAATTTATCCACATCAAAAACAACATCGGCATTAACAGACTTGGCTAATTCCTGATCAATGGCTGCTTTGATATCATCTTTAAAAATGATGGGAAGTACAAAAGCGGCTGCTACAAGCACCACGAAGACAATTCCGATGATGATTACTATTTTTTTCATCTCTGTTTGTTTTACTTTCTGAATTAAATGCGGACTGTAAAGTTACTAAACGATAGAAACATTAAGTGTATTTTTAATCTATCACAAAACTCAATGTAATTTTAGCTATCCCCGACCTAAAGGAGGGCTGACAGGAGTTAACAAATTGAAGGCCAGATTAGAAAAGTTTCAGAAACCACTTAAATAACTTCTCCACGCGCTTCGTGTACGGTGGATAAAACAAGCTGAAGGATGTCATGCCTCGTTTTTGCCTTAGAACCGGTTTCTCATTCGAGAATGCAAGGAATCCGTAATAGCCATGCGATTTGCCTATGCCGCTGTTATTTACCCCCCCAAAAGGCAAAAGCTCATTAAGAAAATGCACAGCCGCATCGTTTACTGTAACGCCCCCGCTGGAAGTGCTTTGAACTACTTTTTTTCGATCAGCTACATGACCACTAAAAACATAAAGCGCCAATGGTTTTGGTTTGCTATTTACAATGGCAATTGCCTCGTCAAGGGTATCGTAACTAACCACCGGCAAAATCGGCCCGAAGATTTCTTCATTCATTACCAACGACCCGTGCGAAACATTAGAAAGAATGATGGGATGGATGAACCTGTCTTGTTGATTAATTTCACCTCCAAATTCCAGTTTGGCACCGGTTTCAATCGCATCGCGAATAAATTCATTGAGTCGCTGAAAATGTTTGTCACCAACAATTCGGCCATAGTGGGGTGATGCATTAAACGCCTGACCTTTTTCAGCAAAGAGGTTTTGTATCTCTTCTTTTAAAGCTTCGATCAATTCGTTCGCTACTCGCTTGTCAACAAGAACATAATCCGGTGCCAAACAAGTTTGTCCATTGTTAATAAACTTGGCAATGGAAATCCGTTTGGCCGCTTCACTAATACGTGCTGTCGAGGTTACGATGGTTGGCGATTTACCACCTAATTCCAGCGTAACGGAAGTTAAGTGTTCCGCAGCTGCTTTCATTACAATCTTTCCTACACCCGGACTTCCGGTAAAAAAGATATGATCAAACGGAAGTGAAAGCAACGCCTTCGAAATCTCAACACCCCCTTCTATTGCAAATACTATATTTTTTTCAAACACTTCTTCAACGCAACGCTTTATCAAAGCTGACGTATGAGGCGTTATTTCGGATGGCTTAACAATGGCGGTATTCCCTGCGGCCAACGCAGATACGAGTGGAGCTATGCACAACTGAAACGGATAATTCCATGGCGCAATGATTAAACAAACCCCTCGTGGCTCGTAATGAATTTCTGACCAGGTGCCTAAAAATGTCAATGGAGCATCTACTTTTTTTGGCCGTGCCCACTGGTCGAGGTTAGAAAGAGCATGTTTTATTTCCGATAGGATAGGAAATACCTCTGTAGAATTAACCTCCCCGACTGGCTTTTTAAGATCCTGAAAAAGGGCCTGCTCGATTAGCCTCTGATTTGATTTAATCCAGGCTCGAAGGGCTAATAGCCGCTTTTTTCTATTGATCAGCAACTCGATACGCAATTTCAGAGAGGCTGCCTGTTGAGATTTAAAAACCTCCTGAAGAACATCTACCTGCACATTTTCAGCTATTTCCATAAGGTTTACAAGGTACAAAATCCTCAAAAACAGTCCATTATTAAGAAATTGTTAATACAAAAAGCTTAATATTAAGAAATTGTTAATTTTTAATAATTCGCTTAACTTTAAGCT
>JAKEEN010000087.1 GCA_022616575.1 Flammeovirgaceae bacterium | reverse complement strand
TCTCAACTTTCGGTAGATACGATGAGTAAGATCAATATCATTCCAAACGTGCAAGCACGACTTGTTCAGGAGGAGCGCCAATCATTTTTTGATTTTATTTCTTCGGAAACCTGTCTTTGGTTTAAAGATTATCAGCTCACCTCCGATATCGTTCAAAAATCATTTGAAAAAGTCTCGGTCGTTTTTGAAAAGATTTTAAAGTCCACCGGTCAAACCCAAATCATTTCAAGTCCTGGCGTTTTGTTTGATTCCGGTGAAGCGTTTGGAATACACTCAAAAAACTTCATAACAGTAGAATTCGGGAGTCGGTTTGCTTTAGATAATTCAAAGACTTTTGACTTTCCTTCATCTGCTCAGCCATCTTTCAATAAAAATTTCGAGTTGCTTGCCACCAATCTTGTTGATCAACAGCATCAGGGATATAGCAATTTTATTTCTGCAGATGTACCTAAACAACTCGATCGGCTTAAGGAAATTTTTGAAGAGATCAATCCGGAGGTCGAATTTCAGCCCCTTGAGTTTTCACTCCGTCAGGGATATGTTGATCAAGCGCTGAAAATTGTTTGTTATACCGATCATCAGATCTTCGAGCGCTTCCATCGCTACCGGGCGAAAGAAAAATTCACCAAATCAAAAGCACTTACGCTTCGCGAGCTTAGAACTTTACAGCCTGGTGATTTTGTAACCCATATTGATCACGGCATAGCCAAATTTGCCGGCCTTGAAAAGAAAGAAGTGAATGGCCGGGAGCAAGAAGCTATTCGTCTGGTTTACCGTGATGATGATATTTTGTATGTAAGTATTCACTCCCTTCACAAAATTTCCAAGTACACAGGCAAGGAAGGAGTCCCTCCACTTGTCAACAAACTTGGATCACAGGAATGGGAGAACAAAAAGTCCAAAGCGAAGAAACGCGTTAAAGACATCGCCAAGGAGCTTATAGAACTTTACGCAAAAAGAAAGACTGCTCCCGGCTTCGCTTATTCTGAAGATGGATTTCTACAAGCCGAGCTGGAGACATCCTTCATGTATGAAGATACGCCCGACCAGGCCCGTGCTACAGAAGAGGTAAAGAAAGACATGCAGGCACCTCACCCCATGGATCGCCTGGTTTGCGGTGATGTTGGTTTTGGAAAAACAGAAGTGGCAATTCGTGCCGCCTTCAAAGCTGCCACAGAAGGAAAGCAGGTTGCTGTGCTTGTTCCTACTACCATTCTGGCCATGCAACACTTCCGTACCTTCAGCGAGCGTCTGGGAAATTTCCCTGTGCAAATTGAATATGTATCTCGCTTCAAGTCGGATAAAGACATTAAAAAAATTCTGGAGGATACGAAAGAAGGAAAAGTTAACATTTTAATCGGCACTCATCGCATTGTCAGCAAGGATGTAGAATTCAAAAATTTAGGGTTGCTTATTGTCGATGAGGAGCAAAAGTTTGGTGTGAAAGTGAAGGACAAGTTAAAAGAGTTTAAAGTGAGCGTAGATGTTCTCACACTAACTGCTACACCCATACCACGTACACTTCACTTCTCCTTGATGGGCGCCCGCGACTTAAGCATTATTGCAACACCTCCACCCAATCGCCAACCCGTTACTACAGAGCTTCACACATTTAATGAAGCGATCATTCGCGATGCGATTAGTTTTGAATTGCGAAGAGGGGGACAAGTATTTTTTGTTCATAACCGTGTCAATGATATTGAGCAAGTAGCCAATATTATTTTCAAACTTGTTCCGGATTCTCGTATTGGCATTGCTCACGGGCAAATGGAAGGCCATCAGCTTGAGAAGGCTATGGTGAAGTTTATCGATGGCGAGTACGATATTTTGGTCTCCACCAACATCATCGAATCCGGTCTCGATATTCCCAATGCCAATACCATCATGATTAACTCGGCCCATATGTTTGGTTTGAGCGACCTTCATCAAATGCGGGGCCGTGTAGGGCGATCCAATAAAAAAGCATTCTGTTATTTGTTAACACCCCCAGCTTCAATGCTCACATCCGATTCACGGAAGCGCTTATCTGCATTGGAAGAATTTTCAGAATTGGGTGATGGGTTCAAAGTAGCCATGCGCGATCTTGACATCCGCGGTGCGGGAAATTTATTAGGAGCCGAGCAAAGCGGCTTCATCAATGATCTGGGTTTTGAAACGTATCATAAAATCCTGGATGATGCCATTCAGGAATTAAAAGAAACTGATTTCAAAGAATTGTTTGCGCAAGAGCTTTCAGAAAAAGCCAAAGTCATTGTACAGGATTGCATAATCGAAACGGACCTTGAGATCTTGATTCCTGAAAACTTTGTTAACAGCATCAGCGAGCGTCTTCAGCTTTATTCGCGTCTGGATAATATCAACCATGAGGAGGAACTTTCTGCATTCTCTTTAGAGCTGAAAGACCGGTTCGGACTTGTGCCTGAGCCCGTTGAAGAATTAATAAGAACGGTAAGGCTCCGATGGCTGGGCGAAAAACTCGGCTTTGAAAAATTAATCTTAAAAGGTGAGCGTTTGCGCGCTTACTTTATTACGAACAAAGATTCTTATTTTAACTCCGATACGTTCGGCCATATACTTTCTTTTGTACAGAAACACCCCCGCCAATGCAAAATCAAAGACAGTGCCGGCAAGGCAATGCTCATTATTGAAGAAATAAAATCTGTGAATCAGGCAATCGAATTGCTCGATCAGATGATCGTTGTGCCCGTTAAGTCAACCAGTGAGATTTTATCTAAATAAGGTTCAAGCCCAATCGAATTATCAAAGGCATTAATCATGAGTACCTTTTGATATTTAGGCGAGTAAAACACTTCAACGAAAAATTCACCCGTATAATACAAAAACACCTTACACTCACCGAGCATTCGGTGAAGCATATATTGACTGTTGTAGGTAATGATGTCACACTTTCTATCAAACGGCATCAAGCGAAAATCATCAAGCGTAAGCATATTTTCTGGGGTTTCCATTGGATAATGGAAAATCTATGCCAACGCCAAAAAACTGATTTTATCGATTAAAAATGCGGTTCGTCTAAAGTGATCTTTCCCAAAAAGGGATTGACTTTTCTCAAACAATAAGTGCCGGGTAAAGCCGTTCAATGTTAGCTCAAGAATCTCCGTGCAGGCTTGTATTAAAGATTTATCAAAAAATCAGTACTGCTTGGAAAACATTGTTTTATCTTTCTATATTAGCAGTTACTTTAAAATTGTAAACGCAATGAAGTATTCTTTCAAGGTTCTTTTATTCCTGGCGGGCGGATCGTTAGCTCTTTCAGGTTGCTCATTGTTTGGGGGAGGGGGCGGAAGACCTACCGCAGAAAACCCTGGGCAGCTTAGTACAGCCACAGGGTTGGCTTATAATAACGAAGACGAAGGTGGCTTTATGGTTAATCCTTTTGAAGGTCAACCCCAGGCACCAAACACTGTTTTTGTTGAAGGTGGCCGCGCTGTGATGGGTTCCTTTGAAGAGGATGTTATGTCCTACCGGGACAACATAGAAAGAACGGTTTCTGTTGCTTCATTCTTTATGGATGAAACGGAAATTGCAAACATACATTGGTTAGAATATCTGCACTATTTAGCTAAAGACTCTACACAAGAAGCCTATCAGGCTGCCTTACCTGACACGATGGTTTGGAGAAGCAAGCTTGCCTTTAATGATCCCTATGTTGATCACTATTTACGTTATCCTGGTTTCCGCTATTATCCTGTTGTGGGCGTTAGCTGGAACCAAGCCAATGCCTTTGCCATTTGGAGAACCCGCGCTGTCAATGTGGGTCTTGCACAAGAAGCAGGAGAAGAATATGCTGAAACTGACGGCAGGATTCCGCTTGAATCAGGTATTGTTATTCCTAACTACAGACTTCCAACAGAAGCTGAGTGGGAATATGCAGCTCAGGCTTTGATTGGAACCCAGTGGCTAGAAGAAATGCAAACACATCAGCGCCTCTATCCTTGGGATGGTCACGCTGTACGTAATCCTTACGGAAAAAATATGGGCTTTATGCTGGCCAACTTTAAGCGTGGCCGTGGTGACTACGCTGGTATTGCGGGTCGCCTCAATGATGGTGCGCTTATCACGTCATACATTTATGAATTTCCTCCCAATGATTACGGTCTCTATAATATGGCCGGTAACGTGAGCGAGTGGGTACAGGATGTTTATCGTCCACTTTCATTCCAGGATTTTGATGATCTTAACCCAATTCGCAGAGATGGTTTCTTAGACAGAGCATCTGGGCAGGGTTCAGACAATCTTTATAATAACGAAGAAAGAAACCCTGGCGATTTCACTTCATTGATTACAGACAATGCTCGTGTTTACAAAGGCGGCAGCTGGAAAGACGTTGCCTACTGGATGTCCCCAGGTACACGCAGATATCTTGATCAGGATTCAGCAACAGCAACCATTGGTTTCCGTTGCGCTATGATCCGCGCTGGTTCAAACTTCTAAGCAGAACAAAATTATAATTCAAAACCCCTGGTGAGCAATCAGGGGTTTTTTATTGCGTTGCCGCAATACAGGCAATACCAACAGAATTACTTCCATTTTTTAGAAGGGTATGACCACAGGCTTCTAATGTAGCACCGGTCGTTACCACATCATCAACCATCAAGATATTTCTGTCTCTTATTGGTGTGGGGTTATTCACATTGAATACCTCATTTACATTTTCCCACCGGTTTAACTTAGATTTTTTTGTTTGCGTGGTGGTAGCTATAACCCTTTCCAGTACCTCCTCGCTATAAGGAATGGCTAACTCTTGCGAAAGTCCTTTGGCAAACTCAGCACTTTGATTGTATCCCCGTTTTCTTTTTCGCGACTTGTGTAATGGTACCGGAATAATGAAGTCATATAGATTGGGAAATGCCTCGTTAATCAAGCTTCCATAGGCCCGCCCAAGCATAACCCCAATCTCGGGTTGGTTTTTATACTTCAGTGTGTGGAGCAACTCTTGCACTTTATTCCCTTTTCGAAAGTGAAAAAAAGCCGAGGCGTGATTGATCCTTATTCTTCCTGTCAATTTTTTGAATAATGGGTTTTCCGGGTCCTCATGATAATTAGTGCGGGGTAATTCAAGCATGCAAGCACTGCAGATAACCTCTTCGCCTTTCACGAGGGAACCATGACAGGCCCGGCAATAGTTAGGAAAGAAGAGTGACACAAAGTCGTGAATGATTTCTTTGGTGAACGTGTTAGTCAATGGCTTTAATATCTTTGCGTTATTCTCGAAAATAAAAATTTTATTTCAATATGGGATTGGTACAAGACTTCAATGCTTACCGAAGCAAAATGAATGATAAGATCATGGCTTCTGACAGCCTGATCATCAAACGAATTTTTAATCTGGACACAAATGCCTACACAGAGGGGACCCTTGATTTAAAGACCAAAGAACTTATCGGGCTCACTTGCTCGTTGGTTTTACGTTGCGATGATTGTGTAAAATATCATTTAGGAAAATCGAAAGAGGTGGGCCTAACCACCGAGCAGGTGAATGAGGCTATGGGAATCGCAACATTGATTGGCGGCACTATTGTTATTCCTCATTTGAGAAGAGCCTTTGAATATTGGGAAGAATTGCAAAAATGATAAAGAAAGATCTTCAACTTGAGCGAACATGGTCCGCTCTCCTTCTGTCGCTTGAAACCTTGATCGGTAAGAAACCGAAGGACTTGAACGGTGTTCTCTTCCTTATAGGCGTTCAAGAATTGGGCAAAGGCTCACACGTTTTCAGCAAAGAAGAAAAGCAAGACCTCATGCACATCGGCATTTGCAAAGTGCTCAGCCTATCGGGCTATTATGTGTTAGAGGGTCAGGATAAAGAAGGCTGGCCTCACTGGAAACTGGTAAAAAAACTCCCGCATTTTGATCTGCTGGAGCAGGAGAAATTACTCAAGATGCATGTAGTTGAATATTTTGAAAAAGAATTTGACTGGACTCCGCCTGAACCTTTTGATAAAAATTGAAAATCATCTCTTACAACGTGAATGGCATCCGCGGGGCACTTGCCAAAGGATTTATTCCCTGGTTAAAAGCAACAAAAGCTGATATTGTTTGTCTTCAGGAAATAAAAGCTACTCCCGATCAGGTGGATGTTGAACCCTTCCGCAAAATGGGGTATGAAATGTTCTGGATGCCTGCAGAAAAGAAAGGGTACAGTGGTGTCGCCTTGTTCACAAAATTAAAACCCAGCAAAATAGTTTTAGGTTGCAGCTTAGATATCTATGATAAAGAAGGCCGTGTTATTCGTGCTGATTTTGATGGTTTTTCGGTAATGAGTGTGTATATGCCTTCGGGTTCGAGAGGGGACGACAGACAGACCTTTAAAATTCAGTGGCTTGCTGATTTTAAGGATCACATCGATAGCCTTTCTTTAAAATCGCGATTAGTCATTTGCGGTGATTTTAATATTTGTCATCATCCGATGGATATCCATAATCCAACTGCTAATAAGTATTCTCCTGGTTTTTTACCTGCAGAACGTGAATGGCTCGGTCGGTTTTTGGAAAACGGATTCATTGACACGTTTCGGTATTTCAATAAAAACCCGCATCACTATACTTGGTGGTCATATCGGGCTGGAGCACGCAGAAAAAATCTGGGTTGGCGCATCGATTATGCATTGGCGGGCATACAATTAGAAAGACGGTTAAAGCGGGCATCCATTCTTCACCAGGCTGTACACTCAGACCACTGTCCTGTTTTGTTAGAATTGCAATAGCACTATCTTAGTTGTCCAACTTTCGCGTAAGTCTAACGTTTTATTTCATATGGGAAGTGCTGACAGGATATTTCAAAAGATTGATGGCTTTCGAAGAAGGTATTATTTCAATCTGCTTATTAGGGGGCTATTGCTTTCGCTTTCTATTATTCTTATCTATTTTCTTATCGCTGCATTTACTGAACATTTTTTGTGGCTTGACTCAACAGGCCGGCTCATTATTTTCAGTTGCTTCTTTCTAATTTCCGGTTGGTGTGTGTATAAATTTCTCCGAAGCCCTTTGCAATGGTGGGTAGCAAAGAAGGGGCTCAATGAAGAACAAAGTGCAAAAATTATCGGGCAATCCATGCCCGTTGTACAGGATAAGCTTGTGAATTTTATTCAACTTTATTCACAGGGTAAAGCCACTTCGTTGGCAGCGGCAAGTCTTGATCAAAGATCTTCCGAGTTTGAGCCTGTTTCGTTTGACTCTGTTGTTGACTTAAAAGAGAATCGGAGATACCTGAAATATCTCTCTATCCCGCTTGGTGCTATCGTTATTGCTCTTGTTCTGAATCAAAACCTTCTGGTAGGAAGCGCTGATCGGATTATTCATTTCAATCAACATTTTTCCCCTCAGGCGCCATTCAATTTTTTTGTAATCAATAAATCATTGGATGCTTTTTATCAGGAAGATTTTACCGTGCAGGCATCTTTATCGGGTGAGTCATTGCCGGATCAATTATACATCGTGTTTGGATCGCAGCGCTTTAAAATGGACCGGACAAATGATATTCATGAATTTACCTTTGAAAAGGTACAAGAAGGTTTTTCATTTCAGCTTGAAGGTGCCGGTTTTTATTCTCAGAAGTATCAAGTCCAATTAATTTCGAGGCCAGAACTTACCCGGTTTTCTGTCGAACTTGAATTTCCCAAATACATTCAGCGCAAGAATGAACGATTGGAAAATACAGGCAACCTTGAAATCCCGGAAGGGACCGTAGTTCGCTGGAAGCTGGGAACCCGGGATGCCCTGAAAGGAACCATTAAATTTCATTCTGATAATCAATTTAATAACCTTCAAATTATTGATAATCAGTTATTTACTTACTCAAAGGCATTTAAGAATCCGGATGAGTATGCGCTCGCTTTTGAAAACGACAAGAGTAAAAACAAAGAGAAGATCAGCTACCGGATTGATGTAGTAAAAGATGCCTACCCGGATATTGTGGTCAATAATTTTAAAGATTCAATCTTATATCAACGGATTGTGTTAGCGGGCTTGCTCACTGATGATTATGGCCTCTCACAACTTACGCTTCAATACGCTATCAAAGATGAAAAAGGAAATGCAATTCAGACTCGCAGTCTGCCCATCAGCATTTCAAGTAATCAGCTTCAGCAAAGTTTTTTCTTTAATTGGAACCTCGATTCGCTTCAATTGAAATCTGGGCAAACCCTGGAGTATTATCTGCAAGTTTGGGATAATGATGGGGTGAACGGAAGAAAGTCAACCAAATCATCTTCTTATACTCTCTTCATGCCGACCGAAGAACAGTTGGCTACTGAAATAAAACAGTCTGAAAAAACCACACAAGAAAAAATCAATCAAGGCGCTGCGAAAGCTGAAGAGTTGAAAAAAGAAATTGATGAAACCTACCAGCGAATCAAAGGCAAGCAGTCCCTTGACTGGCAGGATAAGAAACAACTCGAAGATATTCTTCAGCAAAAGAAAGAGCTCGACAAAATGCTCAGCCAAATGAAAGAGCAGAATGACTTACTCAATGATAAGAAAGAAACATTCACAGAGCAGGACGAGCGCATCAGGGAGAAGGCTGAGCAAATTCAAAAGCTGATGAATGAACTTCTCGATGAAGAGACAAGAAAGCTTTTTGAGGAACTCGAAAAACTACTGAAAGAAAATGCCGACCCTAATCAGCTGCAAAAGTTGATGGATAAGATGAATCAAAGCTCCAACAACATGGAGAAAGAATTAGAGCGATTACTGGAGTTATTCAAGCAACTTCAGTTTGAAGATAAGCTTGATCAATCTATCAAAGGGCTTGAAAAGCAAATCGAATCACAAAAAGAATTGCTTGAAAAAACCGAGTCATTAGAAAGAGAATCGAAAGAGGGGGAGTTAAGTAAAACAGAAAAAGAAGAATCAAGCCAGAAACTGGCTGAAGAACAAAAGCAGTTAAATGATGAGCTAGAAAATTCAGAAGAAAAATTGGATGAGCTCAAACAGTTGGGCAAGGAGTTAAATCAAGACCAGCAGCTCCCAGAAGAGGAAGACTTCAATTCCATCGATCAACAACAGCAGGAAAGCCAGGAAATGCTGGAGAAAAATCAGCCATCGAAAGCAAAACAACCCCAAAAGAATGCGGCCCAGCAAATGGAGCAAATGAAAAAAGGGTTGGAGCAAATGCAAGGTTCGATGAGTATGGAGATCGATCAGCAAAACCTGGAGGCTTTACGTCAAATCATTCATGGTTTGGTCAAATTATCATACGATCAAGAGGGGCTTATCAAAACGTTTAATGAATTAGAGCAAAGTGATCCGCGTTATAATGTTTTGGCTCAACAGCAAATCAAACTGCAGGATGATGCTAAAGTATTGGAAGATAGTCTTTTAGCGCTAGCCAAACGTGACTTTATGATGGGTTCTTTTGTGACACGTGAAATAACAGAACTAAATGATCATATAAAGAAATCAATAGGGGCGTACCAGGACAGGCGCAGGCCACAGGCTGCCAGCGAAATGCAATTCAGCATGACTTCAATTAATAACCTTGCCCTTATGCTCGATCAGCATTTCAGTAATCTAATGCAAATGATGCAAAATGCATCTGGCAGCAAAAAAGGCAAAAGCAAATCTAAACAGCAGAGCCTCAGCCAGTTGCAACAAAGATTAAATGATCGAATTGAAGAATTAAAAGGAAGCGGCAAGAAGGGAAGGGAAATGTCTGAAGAACTTGCAGAACTCGCTGCTGAGCAAGAGCGTATAAGGAAAGCCTTGAGCGAGATGCAGAAAAAAATGAAAGAACAGGGATTGGAGAATCCGGGGAGCGATATTCCTGGGAAGATGGAGAAGACTGAAATGGACCTGGTAAACAAACAACTTAC
>JAKEEN010000086.1 GCA_022616575.1 Flammeovirgaceae bacterium | reverse complement strand
GCCCAGCTTTTCGGCTTTTTCCCGTTTTGAAGGCCCCATATTATCACCTGCCAGCAAATAATCCAACTTGCCCGACACCCCGGAGAGTACTTTTCCTCCGTTTTTCAAAATTATGTCCTTTAATTGATCGCGTTCGTAGTTTTGAAATACACCTGAGATCACAAAAGACTTCCCTTCAAGCTTATCACTTTCTTTTTCGGGTTCTTTTTCATTGCTTACCAGATTAAGACCGGCCGTTCTCAGCCGTTCAATTTCCTTTTTGTTGGCGGCATCGCTGAAGAATGAGTAAACACTTTGCGCAATCTTTTCGCCCACTTCAGGGGCTTGAAGTAATTCTTCTTCTGATGCTGAAGCCAATGCATCAACGGTCTTAAAATAACGGGCTAATTTTTCAGCCACTGTTTTGCCCACGTAGCGTATTCCAATAGCGAACAAAACACTTTCGAATGGGGTGGTTTTTGAATGATTGATACCATCCAGAATGTTCTGCGCAGTCTTGTCTTTAACTTTATCAAGTTTTAAGAGATCTTCCTTTTTCAGGAAGAAAAGATCGGCAGGCGTTTTTACAAGGTTTAATTCAAATAGCTGTCGAATGGTCTGCTCACCCAGAGAATCGATATCCATCGCTTTGCGCTGAATGAAATGTTCAATCCTTCCTTTTATTTGCGGAGGGCAACCATTTATATTGGGACAGTAGTGTGAAGCTTCGCCTTCTTCGCGGATCAGCTTCGATCCACACTCAGGGCATTTATCAATGTACTTCACCGGAGTTGAATTAGATTTTCGCTTCTCCATATCAACACCAGTCACTTTAGGAATTATCTCTCCACCTTTTTCAACAAATACATAATCACCGATGCGAAGATCGAGCCGTGCAATTTCGTTGGCATTATGAAGTGAGGCTCTCTTCACAGTAGTGCCAGCAAGAAATACTGGCTCCAATTCAGCAACGGGTGTAATAGCACCCGTTCGACCAACCTGATAGGTTATCGAATTTAAGCGAGTGCCGGTACTCTCGGCTTTGTACTTGTAGGCAATCGCCCACCGTGGACTTTTGGCGGTAAACCCAAGCTGCTTTTGTTGTTCAAGGCTATTGATTTTAATAACAACTCCGTCTGTTTCGATGGGCAGCTTTTCACGTTTCTTCTCCCATTCCGTTATATAGCTTAAAACTTCCTTGATTGATTTGCACTTTTTGTAAGTAGGCGAAACGTTGAAACCCCATTGCTCAATGCTTTTGATACATTCTTCATGGGTCGTGATTTTTGGATTCTCTCCGAGAAGGTAGTAAGCATACGAGTTTAATTTTCGCTTCGCTACCTCCGTTGAGTCTTGCATCTTTAAAGTACCAGAGGCTGTATTCCGTGCATTGGCATATGTTTCTTCACCAATATCTTCGCGCTCTTTGTTCAATTGTCTGAAGATTTCTTTAGAGAGAAAAACTTCTCCGCGTACTTCAAAGCGATCAGGGATGTTCTTTGATCTTATCTTAAGTGGGATACTTTTAATCGTTTTTATATTGGTTGTTACATCATCGCCACGAACACCATCGCCCCGGGTAACCCCTCGTGTAAGAATACCATTCTCATAAATCAGACTGATGGAAACTCCATCAAACTTTAATTCGCAGAAATATTCGTAAGCCTCTCCATCCAATCCCTTGGCTACGCGTTCGTCAAATGCCTGAAGTTCTTCTGCCGAGTACGTATTGCCCAGCGAAAGCATCGGATACTGATGGGTGACGGATTCAAATTCCTTGGTAATCGTTCCACCAACACGCTGTGTGGGAGAGTCTGGCTCTGCCAATTGAGGAAATTGATTTTCAAGTTCGATTAACTCCTGCAGAAGCTTATCAAACTCAAAATCTGAAATTTCAGTGCGATGCTCCTGGTAATAGAGCCGGTTGTGATAGTTAATGGTTTCAGTGAGTTGCTTTACTTTTTTAGAAGCCTGATCAACTGTCATGGAAATTGTATTAAACTTTGATTTATTTGATCTGTATGATAGACATGATTCAATTTGTAACCATCAAAGTCATTATACAAATCACAAGAATCAAAGTTAAGACTATTTCGTAGGATCAGCGTAAGCCTTGACGCTTTGTAGCAAATCCAGCTTATTATTCTTTCGATCTATATCAGCCATTCGCATGGAAGGATCGATTTCAATGGATGCTATCTCCGAAGCTTTGTTATTAATTTTTACGGTGTATGTTGGAACCACCCACGGCCATGCCACCTGGTCATACCGGGTAACCGACTTGTCTTCAACAGGTTTTCCTCCAAGGGTCTCGTTAAGTGGGATGTAATACAGTACTTTCTTTCCATCCTTTAGCGTAACAACTAAATCCACCGGCATTGGGAATTCACCCAACCGCTTTAGTGAAACAAAAGTACTGCCTTCGCTCTCGGTAAATGATTCAATACTATAGTCAATACGTTTGGTAGTGTTAACCCAGTAACTTAGGTACCATTTGAGTTGAAGGCCGCTTGTTTTTTCCATAACACGAATAAAGTCCACCGGCTCCGGGTGTTTAAATTTCCATGCATTGTAATAGCGTCTCATGCCCTTGTAGAAATTCTCCTCGCCAATAAGATACTTCAATTGATGAAGCAATACTGTACCCATGTTGTACGCTGCCGTTCCATAGGCACGGTTCGTATTGAAATGATCGGAGTGCTGACTGGCAGGTTCTTGCAGACCACTTTTTACCAATGCGAAATATCCGCTATAGCTACCCTCATGAGGCGGTCCTTCAAAAAATTGGGCAAGCGATTCGTTGCTGGCAAAATCAGTAAAACCTTCATCAAACCAGGCATATAAGGATTCGTTAGAAGCAAGTACAGCCTGATACCAACTATGGGCCACTTCGTGCGCCATTACACTTACCAGTGCATTAAGACTTCTTCCTCCCGTGATCAATGTGCACATGGGGTATTCCATGCCGCCATCTCCGCCCTGAATGATCGAGTACGTTTCGTATGGGTAAACACCAAATACTTTATTCATGAATTGGAAATGTTTAATGGAAAAATCCTGAAGTTTCTTCCAGTTTTCAATAATCTTCTCATCATTTTGATAGAAGAAGTGAAGCTCTGGTCCACCAGGCACTTGCACTTTATCATGGATATATTCCGGATCAGCAGCCCAGGCAAAATCGATTACATTCCTGGCGACAAAATGCCAGGTGATGTTATTGGCTGACCGCTTAATAACTTTTCCTCCTTTATCATATCCGTATCCTATTTCTTCAGCATTTTGAAGATTGCCGGTTCCGCCAATTACATAGGTTGGATCAAGTGAAATCTTCACATCAAAATCACCCCACACACCATGAAACTCCCTAGCTACGTATTGGTAAGCATGCCAGCCCTGGTGGTCATACTCTGCCATCTTCGGATACCATTGGGTCATAGAGTAGGCAATTCCTTCCCTGCTATTTCTGCCAGAGCGCCTGATTTGAATAGGAACTTGCGATTCGTAGGTCATATCAAAGGTGCTCTTGGTATTTGGTAGAAGTGGTTTTGCCAAGAATACTTCCAGTATGGTGCCATCTACCTTCCATGTCAGCTCTTTTCTATCTTGTTTTAAAGTCTTAATGTGCTGATAACCGATTTCATCATCTTTCAATTTTGAAATACGATCGGTTACCCGTGGATCCGGATCCATGATGTTCCTGGAGCGCACATCCATCATGCTTCCCGGTTGAAAGGCATTGAAGTAAAGATGATAATAAACTTTTCGGAGCGTGTCTTTGGAGTTATTGTAATAAACCAATTTCTGGGTTCCATTAATGCGATGAGTTTTTACATCGAGTTTTACATCCATGGTGTATTCTGCCCGTTGTTGCCAACGATAATCTTGTGCAGAAAGAAGAATGGTTGAAAAGCAAAAAATGAACAGGCAAGCGTATTTCATGAGATGGTAGTTTCAATTAAGTGCGGAAAATATCTAAACCCCCTGATTTAGCAAAACTTATTTTTGCTTGCGGAAGGTAAAGTAATAGGAGAGGCTGGCTGCAACATAACCGGTTTCAGATAATGAGAGGGTTTCCCCTTCCAGTTCTTTAGGAATGTTGTATGTATAGCTGATTGAAAAACTCCAGTTTCTTTTGGTAAAACTAAGGGGCATTGAAAAGGCGTAATTCATAAGTCCAAAAACATCTTTTTCAGTAATGACTACCTTATACCAGGTACCATACCTAATTAGATTTAGATAACCTTCAATTCCTTGTTTTGGAAAAATTACCTGAATTTCTTCAAAGGTCTCATTTCCGAATAGGGTTGTAAACGATGGGAAGAAGGCAATGCGATCGAACCCCATAAATTTCCTTTTCTCCAGGCTCAAGCCGATGGCAGGTGAAATACGATGCACATTCTTATCACCAAAAAAGTATGTGTAGTCACATCGGATAGTTACCGGGTTGAATTCAAGGTAGGGAGAGATGTTGATTGAATTTGAATACGGAATAAATCCATCTTCATCCAGGTTATAAATATACCGGTCGTAATTCGCAATTAAGGAGAAGTGATTCCCGAATGATTTCATGTACCCCGCGCTCAGGATGGTGAGATAAATATTCGGATTAAAGTCATTGCTGTAATAGGTTGCCACATCTGCATACAATCCTGTTTTGTGAAAGTATGTAACACCGGGGGACAAGCCGAACTGGTCTATACCGAGTGTTCTTCCGGTTGAAAGAACGTTGCTGTTGTAGGCCAGCCGTAAAGAAAGTTGTGAGTGTTCAGGCTCATTGGCATTAAGAATGCTATCAATCAGATTTAAAATTGAAAGCGAGTCGCTTGAGTTAAGAAGGGAATCTAATTCATTAAGTAAAAGCGAATCAGCATCCTGCGCTTTTGAGGGCAACCAGGATGCTGAAATAAGTAGTGCGATAAACCACGCCCTACACTTCATGCCGTTGATTTAAAGGGGTTAATTGTTTCGTTGCTGCAGCCGTTGTTGATTTCTGTCACGAAATTGTTGCTTGCGTTCCTGCTGCATTTGTCGTTGTTGGAGTTGTTTTAAAATCATGACCCTAAACTCATCTTCCGCGTTGCGAAGGGATAATAATTTTTGGGCCGAAATTACATTTAATAATTTTCCTGAATATTCCTTTTCAAGATCAAGATCTCTTTGTTTGAATTGCAAACCGGCATCAACTAATTCTTTCTCTGTTACTCCCGGTTTTTCTCGGGTATCCTTTAGCTGTTGTTTCAATTCGTGTCTTTTAATAGCAAACTCCCGGTAAACAGGCCAGAATTTTTCTGCTTCAGCAGGAGTCAGGCCAAGTTTCTCGGTGATATACGCAATTCGGGCAGCCTGAATTTTTTCCCTTGCTTTGCCATCGCCTTTTGGAATATCTTCTTCCTGTGCATACATGCTTATCGACACAAGGCCCAGGGTGAATATTAAAAATATCTTTTTCATAGCTGATTAAATATCGAGTTCGTTCAACAATTCTTCTTCACTTAAATCTAAATTCATGTACACATCTTGTTCAATGTTTTCGGCTTCTTGCGTGGTGAGGTTGGACTCGGCAATAAGATCGTCTGTGTTAATGTCTATCTCTTCGAGGTAATCAACTAATGCATCAGTGCTTACGGTGGCTAAAATAGTTTCAGCATTCTGTTCGCGGTTCCAATTTTGATACATGAATATCGAAACCACCGAAAGTAGCATAACAGGCAAAGCATACTTAAGCGAAAACCCAAGTGCCGGGTACTTTTCAGTAACCGGTTTTGGCGCTGTTATCCTGGCTTGGATAATGCCAGGGAGTCTGTCAAAATACCCATCGGGTACGTCAAAAACCTGCCTTTTTGGTATGTCTTCCAGTTTTTTCATTGATGTACTTGTTCGACTCTACAAATTCCTAAAAGTTTAATTACTCTGTTAAAAAATCCTCGATTTTCTTTACTGCGTGGTGATAGCTGGCTTTTAAGGCCCCTACACTTGTATTCGTTATTTCCGATATCTGTTCATAGGACAGATCATCAAAATACTTCATGTTAAAGACGAGTCTTTGTTTATCGGGTAGCGTTAGTAGTGCCTTCTGCAATTTCTTTTGAATCTCATCGCCCGAAAGGTGATTTGAGTTATCAATTTTTGCTGAGAGTTCCCCAGCGATGTCCCCAATGGGCAGAAAAAAACGTCTTTTCTTCCGCTGAAGAAAACTTAAACATTCATTGGTTGCGATCCGGTAGATCCAGGTGTAAAGTGCTGAGTCTTCGCGGAAGTTATCAATGTATTTATGAATCTTGATGAAAACCTCCTGGGTAACATCGTCTGCATCATCATGGTCGATAACCATTTTACGAATGTGCCAATAAACGCGCTGCTGGTACGTGCGCACCAAAAGATTAAAACCGTAATTGCGTGTTTCTGAGTTACGGATTTTTCCCAGCAGTTCGTTGTCTTCCAAGGTTCGTTTGGCTCAAAGTACTCGTTAGACAAATAAACAAAATCGAAGTTTAAAGTTCAAAAGTTTAAATCCTAAGGCTGAAAGTTGTTGAGGTTATCAACGAGCAGCTCGAATTGTTCTTTCGAGTGAGCAGGGAAGTTGGCAAAGCGCAATTGTGACGACTTCATAGTGCCATACCCATCCCCAGGCGACAGACCTGATCGGTTTAAATGATCTACCAGTTTTTGAGTATGAATTCCGCAGTCCGCTACAATTACTGTCCTCGATTGCCATGTAGAATTTTTAACAAATGGTTTTATGGTTGGATGATTGCTCAAACACTGATACAGGATAGCCGCTTTGTACTCGGTCTCTTTTCTTATCTGCTGAATTCCTCTTCGATTGAAATCGTCAATTACCTTGCTTAGTAAATAGATACCGAGCACATTGGGTGTTTCGGGAGTTTGATTTTTCTTACTATACTCATGCAAACTTAGAATGGAATGATACGAGCCGATGGATATTCCCTTGGATAACAACTTTTCTGCCTTAGCTATGCATCGATCATTTACCATCCAAACACCCAATCCGGCTGGCAGCCCGAATGCTTTTTGTACTGAAAAGAAAACAGAATCTATTTTTGAATAATCAAAATCGGGGTAGGGTAGTGATGAAACTGCATCTACGACAATTAGTAAATCAGGGTTTGTGTCTTTAATAGAGGAAATGAAATTAATAGGCAGGGAAACACCGGTGCTGGTTTCATTGTGTGTAAGTCCGATAAGTTCAGTTTCGTTAGGGAATGAAACGGGTTCTTCAAAACCAGTTCCAATTTCCACTTCAATTTTGGTCGAACCCTTATGAAGTTGTTTGGCAATTTCATAAAACCGTTTGCTAAATGCTCCATTTACAAAATGAAATGACTTTTTTTCTACCAGGTTTTGTATTGAACGTTCCCAAATTTCGGTGGCGGATCCAGTAAAAAAAATGTGGTAGTCTGAGGATAGATTCAACATTTGGCTCAACCCTTCCATAACATTTTGGTATATTTTTTCAAACTGCTTACTCCTGTGAGAAAGGGAGGGAATGCCCTCACGAAAAGCCAGCCGTACATGATCTTGTATCGTAAAATAAAGTTGAGAAGGTCCGGGAGTAAAATTGACGGATAATTTCATGGAGTAATCGCTGATAATTGCAAATAAACGCAGGCGCCAAATGCTATCAAAAAATATGTAAAAATCAATCTTGAAGTGATGGAGTGTTTTATATACGTTTGTATCAATTCCCACTCGGGTTTGGGACACGTTTGCTGAACCTAACAATTAAACAATACCGAGTGAAGCTGTTGTCTAAAATCAGGCCTCATGCTGACGTTTACCGTCAGTACCTCGCCCAAAAAGCAGGTTAACAGAAGAAGATTGCGGATAACAGCAGCTCAAAACTTGTCTTTATGGGGTTCAGAAACACCTCACCAAACTCGGTGGGTTTTTTATTTTTTTATGGGTTCTTGATTTGTACGTATAAAAATAATATGTTTGTCGTATAAATCAAGTGGGTCTATGGATGCCAAGATTACCTTAAGTTTCGATCAGGGTATAATTGATAGGGCAAAGAAATTTGCAGACTCTCAAAATATAAGTCTTTCGCGCCTTACTGAGATGCTCTACAGTAAGATTGTAAGCGGTCATTATACAAATCTCGAAGAGCTTCCTGTTTCTGATTGGGTAAATGAATTGGCTGAAGGCAAGGCAGAGTATAAAACCCGTCAATCTTCCAGAAAATCTTTGAAGAACGAATTCTATAAAACGCGCAAATGAGAATTTTCTTAGATGCTAATATCTTAGTATCAGTTCTAAACAAAGAGTACCCATTATTCACCTATTCTTCACGTATACTCAGCCTGGCCGACCGATCTGAGTTTAAGATATTTACTTCACCACTTTGTCTTGCTATAGCCTTTTATTTTTCAGAGAAGAAGAGCGGAAGGAAAGAGGCAAAAAGAAAAATAACATTACTGGCGCAAAGAATACACGTTGCAGATACCACCGGGCATACAGTGACGCTGGCGGTTACCAACCATAAGATTTTGGATTTCGAGGACGGACTTGAGTATTACTCAGCCATTGGTGAAAAATGTAAATGCATCATTACAGAAGACACGAAGGATTTTTACTATTCAGAGATTGAAGTACTTACCGCAAAGGATTATTTCGAGAAATACCTGTAACACTAATTAATAACAGTGAATTGTGCTTTTATTTCAGCACGCCTGTTTTTAGAGTGGTCTTCCTCCTGGCACTCTACACCATCGCTACATAAATTCAAAATCAATTCTTCTCCAAACCCGGTAGCTTCTATTCTGTTCCTGGAAATACCCTGGGCTATGAAATAATCAACAACAGCCTGCGCTCTCTTTTCTGATAGTTGTTTATTGTATTGTTTTGTGCCGCGCGCATCTGCATGCGCCCCGATTGAAAGTGTTGACTTGGGA
The DNA here is from genome assembly GCA_022616575.1 of Flammeovirgaceae bacterium. GTDB lineage: Bacteria > Bacteroidota > Bacteroidia > Cytophagales > Cyclobacteriaceae > JAKEEN01. The sequence goes on along the minus strand of JAKEEN010000086.1, from coordinate 1,170 downwards.
TATTTTCTCAGTGTCCTGATAATATGATTGAGGCTTTTGTTCCATTCTGTTTTTATATCCCTGTTGTTGTAGTCAAAGAGAATTACTGCCTTTTCAACGTATACTTCCTCTAAGACAATATCATTTAAAAGTTCACCATCATAAAGGTCTTTTGTGTTTAAATTGAATCCATCTGTAATAAACCCTTCCTTCATTGCTTCAATCCTGAATTGATGGTTGGGTAAAACTAAAAATACATACCGTCCATCATCATTAACTACCAATGTGTCAATGGTATTTGCTGTTAAATCTTTTAACAGGACAACAGTGCCAGGGAGAAGCAACTGAGTTTCATTGCTGAAAATCCTTCCTTTAGCGTAAAGAGCATGTTTCCACATCGGCAGCATCAGGCTGTCAATTCCAAAGGGCAAGCCTTTTGTGGTGAATCCGATATCTTCAAGCAATTCGTAGCCATCTTTCTCTGCTCTCAACGTAAAATTTCTATCGTATGGAATGTCGAGGTGAAAACTTCCATCGGCTTTGCTTGTCATGGAATCAACTAAAACTCCTTGTTCATCCCTCACTTCAATATAAGTGCCGGGTATTACCCTTTCAGGACGATGGCGCTCCCGCACTTCTCCTTCAATAAATGTGTAGAGCGAAACAAAAAGGTAAATATCGTCCTGGCCTTTGCCCCCCGGTCGGTTTGAAGTAAAAAAACCAATACGGCCTGTCGAATCTGCGACCAGCGAAAAATCATCGTATGAAGAATTGACCGGGTGGCCAAGATTATGCGGGTTTGTAAATTTTCCATTTTTTCGGTTGCTCAGGTAAATATCTAATCCGCCAAAACCTCCATGGCCATTAGAGGCAAAGTAGAGCGTACTATCATTCTTCAGGTGGGGATAGAGTTCATCTCCTGCTGTATTAATGACGGGACCTGCATTAATTGGATCAGCCCATTCGTGGTCTTTGAAATCACTGTAATAAATATCAGAGCCACCGAATCCATTAGGATGGGTAGAAGAAAAGAATATTCGTTGGCCATTGTGCGAAAACGTTGCATGTCCAACGGAGTAGCCATCATTATTGAAAGGAAATGGCTTGATATTTTTTAACTCACCAAAGTGGGCCATTTCTGCAGTATATAGTTTCAGATTTACGCTTCCATTGATGTCTTCAATCGATTTT
>JAKEEN010000085.1 GCA_022616575.1 Flammeovirgaceae bacterium | reverse complement strand
ACGTGTTTGGTAAGACAGGTACATTGACCAACAATCACAACCTGAGCGGTTTTATTATAACAAAAAAAGGCAACACCCTCATCTTCGCTTTTATGAACAATAGTTTTACTGAAACCGTAAACGACATAAGAAAAGATATGCAGGAAATTCTGCTTTACATCTATAACAAGTACTAATCATGACGATGCGATTGTTTTTTATTTTATCCGTGGTTTCCTCTGTTGCCTTTGCTCAAACCGATAGCCTGGAAATTAAAATCGGCCAGATGCTTTTAATGGGCATACCAGAAGCCAAAGTTGATTCAACCATGCTTGAAGAAGTAAAAAGAGGGAGAGTAGGATCTATTATATTATTTGAGAAGAACATTCCACAAAAAAATTCCTTTAACGCGTTAAAAAAAATCACCTGGACGTATCAAAAAGCTTCGCCAATACCCTTACTGATTTCAATCGATCAGGAAGGAGGAAAAGTAAATCGTTTGAAAGATAAGTATGGGTTTCCACGCTCGATCACGGCAACTGCCCTGGGCCGATCAAAGACATTAGACTCGGTGCGGTTTTATGGAGAGTCAACCGCAGCAACATTAGCCGGACTGGGCATTAATGTAAATTTTGCACCGGTGGTAGATGTGGCCGTGAATCCCGATAACCCCGTGATTGTGAAGATTGGCCGTTCATTTTCCGCGAACGAAGATTCGGTGACCTTGCTTGCACGTGAGTTTGTTCAGACCCATCGGAAGTATAATGTGATTACCGTGCTCAAGCATTTTCCGGGGCATGGCAGTTCGAAGGAAGATACTCATTTTGGTTTAGCTGATGTTACCAACTACTGGCAACCAAGGGAGCTGAAACCTTATCAGCAATTGATCAGCACAGGTTTTGTTGATGCTATTATGAGTGCACACATAGTAAATAGAAAATTAGAGCCAGAAGGATTTCCAGGTACTCTTTCCAAAAAAATTATTCAGGAATTATTGCGGGATAGTCTTAAATACAAGGGTGTGGTATTTTCAGACGATATGCACATGCACGCCATAGCGAAAAACTATGGTTTGGAGGAGTCTATTAAACGCAGCATAAATGCAGGCATTGATATCTTGTGCTTTGCCAATAATGTGCCCGCGGCTGAAAGAGTTACAGCCGAACAAATTCATTCAATCATCAAAGACCTGGTAAAGCGCGGGGAGATCAGCAAAAAAAGAATAGACGAATCATATAAACGGGTGATGAGGTTGAAAAGAAGCCTGATCGAAAATCATGTTTATTGGAGAGATCAAATTGAAAAAGCTATGGCCCTTGCAAGGGCCAATGAACAACGGGCTGTTATGGCGGAGCTGGAGGCAAAGCGCAATGCTGAACTTGCCGGTAAAAAGAAGCGCAAATCAAAGCGCAATCAGTCACAGAAATAATTTGTAATTTCAGACTCGAAAAGCAAGGAACCATGAAAAATAAAGTTGCCGTGATTGCCCTTGGCCTTATATCAATAATGGCGATTGTGTACGGGTACATCGAGAAAACAGAAGCAGATGTATTGCGCAAAGACAATGAGGAATTGCATTTGGAGTTGAAACGGGTGCAGCATGAAGCCGAGGCTGCAAGGGCTGAGGCAGCCAAGATGAGAATGATGGCAGAAGCTGAGCGGATGCGGGCCGAGCAACATCTTATAGAAGCAAACAAGCAGGTAGAGCAATCAAAAGCAAAAAGAAAGTAGGTATGGCTAAATGGCAGGACGGTCATTACGATTTCGAGAAATTAAAAAAGAGAGCCAGGAGTCAGGCAATTGTTTTAACACTTTTTACTTTGATAGCAATTACTTCTTTAGTCTTTTCCTTTCTCCAAAAAGTGAATGCGGACAGAAATGCAGAAGAAGCATTGAGACAAAGAGAAATAGCAGTTAGACAAGAACAGTTGGCAGTAGCAGCCGCGCAGGAATGCGAACAATTTAAAATTCAATTGAAAAACTGTAAAAATTGAAAATATGAACAACCGATCTATCACCATCCTTTTAGCCTTGGTTTCTATTGCCTCGCTGGCATTTGCTTTTTATGCTAACAGTCAAAAAAGCAAGCTTGAGCGTGACGCCATTGAATGGAAATCAAAATATGAAGAAGCCCTTATCGATATGGAAGAAGCTAACAAACGCCTGGTGGAGTATGAAGACAAACTTAAAATAGCTTTGATTGAAGCCGAGCGTCATCGCCAACAGGCAGAACAGGCATTAAAAGATCTGGAGAGCAAAAAGAAGCGCTAATTTTCATGGATCCTTTTCGCATTGTGTTGCCCGCAGGCAACCGCGTTCCTATTCTTGTCAGTGTGCCGCATTGCGGCATTTTTTTTCCTGATGAATTAAGAGACCAATATCGGCAAGAGCTAATCAGCGCCCCTGACGATACCGATTGGTTTGTCGATCAGTTGTATGATTTTGTTTCTTCTATGGGCATACCCATGATAGCGGCAGTCAATAGCCGCTGGGTCATCGACCTGAATCGCGATCCTGAAAGCAAACCACTGTACACAGATGGAAGAATTATTACGGCACTTTGTCCTGCCACCGATTTTTTAGGAAATCCAATTTATCACGATCACCGTAAGGAAGTTGAAAGTCCGGAAGTAAAAAGCAGACTCGAAAAGTATTTCTATCCATATCACGAGAAAATTGAACAATTACTCACCGACCTAAAATCGGAGTTTGAGGAAGTGTTGTTGTGGGATTGTCATTCCATCCGCCAGCTCGTTCCGACCATTCGCAAATCTAAATTTCCGGACCTGATTTTGGGTGATGCCGATGGTACTTCTGCTTCACCCGGTTTGATTGAGTCAACGGTGAAGATACTTGAGTCATCGAATTATTCATTCAGTCATAATGAACCCTTCAAGGGCGGCTATATTACCAGACACTTTGGTAAGCCAACTGAAAATGTTCATGCCTTGCAGCTT
>JAKEEN010000084.1 GCA_022616575.1 Flammeovirgaceae bacterium | reverse complement strand
GCACTCGCTGAAAAACATGGTTGAAGCTTTCTTTTTCAATAATAATATAGTTAGAATAATCAGCCTTGGTGTTCTTAGTGATCTTTATGACTTGTATAGATTGAATTTCATTATCCTTCATGGTTTTATCCAAATTTTCTAAGGCAGTATTATCACCATCCATCACACCCACCACCTGTACTTCTGCGTTAGGATTTATCTTTTTGATATCCGCAATTGCCTTGTGGACCTCCGCGGGATAGTCAGTGACAACGGAAGATTGTTTTGTAACCGTTTGAATGTCTGACACAACCTGATCTTCACAAGCAATTGCAAAAAGAACTAGTCCTATCGAAGGGCTCTTTGAAAAACGACAAAAAGGAGATTACAACGACTTTTTTGACTTTGACGAGGAAACTGTCCTGAGCTTATACAAGCCACCTTTGAATTTTATAAGAGAGATTGAAAAACAAATAATGAAATAACTACAGGTTAAGCAAAACGTTATGCACTGCAGATGACGGTTTTATTGGAAATCTATTCTTAATTTTCCAATCAGTACTTTTACCAGACTCCATCCTGATTGCATGCTTGTGAATCTAAATTTTATCCGCAATAATTCTTCCATTATTAAAAGTATCCAACACTTCCGTAAAGCCTGGAACCGCAACCAAGTCACCTTCGAAATAACAACTTCGGGCTCAACCGGAAAACCCGCTGTAATCCGGTACACACGTCAACAAGCAGAGGCTAGTGCCCGCCTGACTATTGAAGCCTTACAATTAAATAATCATCACTCATGCCTGCTGTGCCTTGATCCGAAATTCATTGCCGGTCAAATGATGATGGTGCGCGCGCTCGTGGCGGGAATGAAACTAATCGCGGTCGAGCCATCTTCAAATCCGTTAGCCTCGCTCCCACCCGATCTGCCGGTTGACTTTGCCGCCTTTGTTCCTCTTCAAATACAAACAATGATGGAGCAAGGGTATAAGGACCGACTTTTTTCTATCACTAAAATTATAATTGGCGGTGCACCCCTTGCATCATCAGTCGCGGAAAAACTGATCGATCATCCCGGGCAGGTTTATCTTACTTACGGAATGACAGAAACCCTCTCTCATATAGCCCTGCGAAAAATTAACGGTGCTGACAGGTCTGAAGATTTTCATCTGCTGCCGGGAATAGAACTAACCCAGGATAAGCGAGGGTGTGCTTTCATCAAGACTCCGTTCCTGGAAAAAGGCATCCAGTCCAACGACATGATTGAACTTACGGGTGCACGATCATTCAGGTTGTTGGGTCGTGCTGATCTCGTGATCAATTCAGGCGGTATAAAAATTAATCCTGAGAAAGTTGAGCAAAGCATAGAATCGTTCCTTAAGAAAAGCAAGGTTGAGAATTTCTTTGTCGGTGGAGTACCCGATGAGGCACTCGGACAAAAAGTAGTGTTGTTTATAGAAGGTTCCCCTTTCGATACACGTGAGCTCAGCCAATACCTGAAAGGAAACGTAAGCCGATACGAGGTTCCGAAGGAAATAATTTTTATACCGGAATTTGAAAGAACCGCCACCCAAAAGATCAGCCGAGTTGCTACCTTGCAAAAACTAACCAAGAATTAATGCCTCAAATCCTGCTGATTGAAGATGACGAAGTGCTCAACTTCGTGATGATGAAATTTTTAAGAACCTACGAGGTTGTACTGAAAACTGACGGACAAGAAGCCATGAGCTGGCTAAGAGAGGGTAACACGCCCAGCCTCATTATCTCAGACATTAATATGCCTAATCTTTCAGGTATTGAGTTTTTGAAAGAGAAAAACAACTATGAAGTATTAAAAAACATTCCGGTTGTCATCCTTTCCGGTTTTGAAGATGAAGCGCGAAAAAGCGAGTGCATTCGTTTAGGAGCAAGTGCGTACGCATTAAAACCTATTGAGCGGGAGCATTTATTAAGTTTGGTAGAATCTATATTGAAGAAGTGAGGAGGTAAGACGATTAATTATTCAAAACTACACTTTCAAAATCTGGCAATCGGGTTAATTTTGTGTTTTGTCAGACTGAGCGGAGTCGAAGTCTGACCTTAACAAATAGTTTTATGGGTCGCATATTTGAAAAAAGGAAACACAAGATTTTTGCCCGTAACGCACGGGTATCTAAGATTTTCACAAAAATCGGAAAAGAGATTGCTATCGCCATCAAGCATGGCGGCCCAAATCCTGATAGCAACGGTAAACTGAAAGTAGCGATCCAAAATGCGAAGGGTGCCAATATGCCCAAAGATAGAGTGGAAGCAGCTATTAAGCGAGCCTCCTCAAAAGAAGAAAAAGATTTCCAGGAAGTGCTATATGAAGGTTACGCTCCACACGGTGTACCTGTATTAGTAGAGTGCGCCACCGATAACCCCACGCGTACAGTAGCCAATGTTCGTTTACACTTTTCGAAGAACCACGGCAGCATGGGTAATTCAGGCTCGGTGGCTTTTATGTTTGAACGAAAAGGCGTTTTCAAGTTTGAATTGGATAAGATCAATCTTGATGAACTAGAGTTGGATTTAATTGATGCGGGCGCTGAAGATATTGAACGCAACGAAGAAGATATCACCATCTACACCAAGTTCACGGATTTTGGCCACATGCAAAAGTTTTTAGACTCAAAAAACCTGGAGGCGAAGAGTGCCGAACTTCAATTTATCCCCACCACAACAAAAGAATTATCTGAAGCCGAACAAGATGAAGTGTTAAAACTTATCGAGGTTTTGGAAGAAGATGACGATGTGCAGAGTGTGTATCATAATTTAGCGTGATTCGTTGTTGGTTGTTTTGCAAAGACACTGTCAACAATCTTCAGTTGCACCTGCTTTTTGATTAAGTGTTTAGCCTCACCCGTCCACTCTTTCTGTTAACTGATAATTCATCTTGCCCTCTCCCGCAGGAGAGGGCATCCGCACGTAATGCAAGTTGCAGAAAACGTTATTGGGTGAGGCCTATCAACGAACAACTAACCTATTCTCCACCATCCTGTTATTATACTGCTGAATGATGGCTTTGATCTTGCGTTCCATCTTTTGAACCATCGCACCTTCTTTTGCTAGAAGATTCTCCGTCAGCATTTCATCTTCTTTAAAATTGTAGAGCGCCACCGGAATTTTTCCATCAAATACAAAGAGGTATCTGTTCATAAAGAGTTGGTACACATTGTCGCGATAGTTGAACGCAAAGGGTTCTGAGTTCTCCTTCCATGCATCGCGGCCAAAAGAAACATAGGGTTGATCATAGTTCAAATAGCCTAACACCGTGGGCATGATATCGATCTGCTGAACAATCTCTTCTTTCATTCCAACGAGGCTGTGATCGGGCCTGAAGAATATCACAGGTATTGAATACACACCCCACAAGGTATGTCCGGTTTTAAACTGCACATTGGAGGAGGTATGATCGGCAGTAATCACAAACAGGGTATTTTCGTACCACGGCATTTTAGAAGCCATTTGAAAAAACTTTCGTAATCCGTAATCTGTATATTCAATGCATTGGTTGATCGGCTGAGGCCCGCCCCTGAACTTCCCTTCATATTCTTCCGGTACCTTAAATGGATGATGTGATGAAACTGAGAAAAAAGAAGACGCAAACGGCTGCTGAAACTCATTTAGCTTACTCGCGTAGAATTGCAAAAACTTTTCATCCCAGATGCCCCAGATGTCGTCAAAGTCATCATCATTGTTGTACTCGCTCATTCCATAATAATGTTCAAACCCGGCCAGGTTCATGAATGAATTGAAGCCCATCGAGCCGTTGGGTGCTCCGTGAAAGAAAGAAGTGTGGTACCCTTTTTCCTTCAACAATGAACCCAGGCTGCTGATTTCATTGCTGGCAAATGGTGTCAATACATACGGCACACCTAAGGAGGGAATGCTGCTCACCACTGAAGGCAATCCGTCAATCGATTTTCTGCCATTCGCAAAAGAATATTGATAGGTAATGCTGTGCTGAGTGAGAGAATCAAGAAAGGGAGTAAATCCTTTATAGGTCCCTCCTTCTTTATCTTTGTTGAATACTCCGAAAAATTCTTTCGAAAAGCTTTCGAGTATAATAACAACCACATTTAGTTTTTTAAAAGCTCCGGTATCTTTCGGATAATGAACCGGTGAGTAAATTGAATCAAGCTCTGCTTCATTCGAAAAATAGTTTACTTTCCTGATCTTCGTCTTGCCCCAGGTGCGCATAATGGCGAAGGGCGTATTCAAAACTAAATTAACACGCTCAGGGCGTGACACATATTCTCCGGCATTGCTTAATGTAATCGGTCGGGTGCTATGTCTGAATCCTCCTCGCACACCTCCGATAAACAATCCAACCACCATGACCATCATGCCTAGTCCGCTGGAATAAAAGACAACGGCATTATTAATCATGGGTCCTTTAATCCTGATAAAGCGATATAGCCAAATCATCAGCCACACCATCAACGTCCAGAAGAGTACCGCATACCAGTAATCAAGTATGAATTGGAAGAACAAACTCGACTTGTTAGTCTCGTTTTCAAATTGTTGAAAGATATCCGCTGTTGTTCTTCGCAGCGTGAATTTGTAGTAAATAAAATCCACCACATTAGTTCCAATAGCAGCTGCATTGCAAATAAAGAAGATATACTTCACCGTGCTTTGGTACGCATTGGCGAAACGCCATGGATGCGGCAATATCATTAAGACGATAACCAGTGAATTGATATAGAGAATGGCGGCCAGATCAAATTTAAATCCACCCCAAAGTATTCTTAGAAATTCTTGAATTGTAATCCCTTCGAAATAGCTCAGGTTAAAGACATAAAAGCCCAGGCGACATAGCAAGAAAAGAAACATGGCCAGTAACAATTGCTTCAGTAAGCCAAGATAAATATTACTTCGCCAATCTAAAGATTTCAAAAAATTCATAGCAGCAAATTAACGGCAATATAAACAAGCCGATTGATCCGGAAGTTCTTTCTGGATAGCTACTGGCATTGAATTCAACGATAATGCTTATTTTACTGACTTATTGACCCGCTTCGTGAAGCTATTCACCCACCAATATCTTCTGACGTTTTGCTTAGGTATGTTTACTCATGCCCAGGCACAACAGGTTATTTCAGCAGGCATTTTCACCGGCTTCACGGTACCCTACACATTTGACGGTGGCATCAATAAAGACATCCGATTCAAGCCTGCATACGGAATACGCTTTGCTCCGATTGGCGTACATTACGGCATCGATTATGATGGTTTCGGTTGGATGGTTGACCCGAGCATATTCTCGGTGGGACAAAAATTTCATGTGATCAATATTTCCGGTGGCCAGGCAGGCACTCGCGACATCCATTTACAATACGCTCAAATTCCATTTAGTTTTAAACTTCATGTAATAGACCTTTCATTCTTTAAAGTGAGCTTTGTGGGTTCGTTAGCTGCCGGATTTTTACTTGACGGAAATGAAACAATCTCACATGGCAATAGTAAGCTGAAATTCCCTTCTGCTGTTATAGGGAACCTGCCACCCGAATATGTAGTTGAGTATGATGGTGTACTGGTGCCTGATCTTTCAGATGCCGTGCTGCTGGAGAAGAAAGATTTTGAATCTTTTCAACTGTTTGGCGCAGCCGGCTTTCGTTCGGATTGGGACCTGGCTGAGAAGTGGCGTGTATCGTTTGATATGCGTATGAACTATGGAATCTTTGAGCCACGCACAAGTACCTATCTCGACAAGGTAAAAAACAATCAGGCTATTTATGATATTTCCGGCACCCGGAAGGAGTTGTTCGTTTACTTAAATCTGGGAGTTTCGCGTACGCTTGAAATTGATCGAAGGGAAGTGGAGCGCAAGCAGAAGAAAAAACTCCAACAGCGGCAGATCAACAAAAATTCTTCGCCCTCCAGGCATTCTAAGCAAACCGGAAGAAAGGGCAAAAGCCCCACCTATTATTAGGCAATTTTTTAAGAGGCTATTTGCAAATCTATGCCTGAAAGCTATCTTTGCACCTCTTTTTAGCATCACACTCACACGCAAACCCCTGCCTACCGGCAGGAAGGCATTTGGCCCGTTCGTCTAGGGGTTAGGACATCAGATTTTCATTCTGGTAACAGGGGTTCGATTCCCCTACGGGCTACCATATGGGATTGTATCAGCTTTTTTGATGCAATTCCCCTTTTTTTTCCATGTAACTCGCTGTTTTCCTGTAAGATAAGCGAAACAACTTCGTTCACCTTTTGAGTTCGAAGTTCAAAATTTTCGTAAATCAAATTTTCAGTGAAGATCGAACTCACGATTTTTCGCTTGGTTTCAAGGTTGGCATTTTGATAGTAGCCATCCACATTTTTAAGAAAAGCCATTCCTCCTTTCAGGTACTTGAAAAAGTTGCCATCAACAGTCTCTATTGCTGCCAACTCCCGGTTTAATGAAGCATTGGTCTGTTCATATCGCGTCTTAATAGATTTGTAGTCGTTGCTCTCCAGTTGACCATCCAGCATCATTTGCATGGCCTTATTGATACGTTCGGTATTTTTGTTTATCTCCTCCTTGACTGATGCCACTTTCTTTAACCTTTCCTGATCACTATCCTTAAATGCATCTTTTAGCACATCATAATACAAGTCCAAGGCTTCCTGCTTGGCCGATATTTTACCTAAAAGATTTTCAAAAGATAGATTGGCTTTACTGGCCTGGAATCTTTCGGGGCACCCTTCGCGGCAATGGTAATAGAAGTACCTTGTTCCCATTTTTCCCTTGGAGGCACTACCCGTTAATACAGCACCACACCTTGCGCATCGTAAAAAT
>JAKEEN010000083.1 GCA_022616575.1 Flammeovirgaceae bacterium | reverse complement strand
TGATTTCTACGGCTGAAGTATAGGGTTTTGCCGTCTGGTGAGAGCAACGGGTTCAGTTCCTGGTAATTGCTATTTACATTCTTATCCAACTGCTCAATATCAATACCTGAAGCAAGCAATACAGGTTTAGGAATGTCAGCAATAATCGGATAGCTGGAATCAGTTATACCTACTGCATCCACAGCATAGTAATCTGGGACAGCCGCTCCATCAAATTCCAGTTTAACTGCCACAACCTTATAGGTTGTTTGTTCAACAAACACATTGAGCATCCTCCCTTTTAAGGGCACCACCATGGGGTTAAGTTTAGCTACCTCATATTCCTTTCCTGCTTCGTCATAAACCAAAACTCTATAAATAGCACTTGGATTGTCTGATTCCGCAATAGCAATTTGACGGATCGACATGGGTTTGTCATATCCGAGCTTTAGAAACTCTTTTCTCCCAGGCTTGTCTGGCGACCATGCACTAGGGTTCTGACCACCGGCTGGTAGTACATTTGGAAGGCCCAATACCTGCTGGGCGGAATGTTGAACAGGGGTTAGTTCTGAAGAAAATTCAATGACCTTAGTAGCCCATTGAACGGTTTGAGCATTTGCACCAAAAATCAAGAAACCAATAAAGACGCAAATTGAGGAGAGTTTTTTCATGCCGGAGACCAGGTTTAAATCAAGTACTAAACATAGCTAAAAAATTAAAATTGGCCGAAAATAATACACCAAAAGAGGCAAATTTTGCAAGCTTTAATTGGAGGATGGAAAGCCTAATGACTTTTAATTCAATAGCTTAATCTTCAAACGAGTGTTTATTGTAGAGCAAAAACCCTACATGAAGCATTACCCCGAACTCACTTTTGTCATCATCGTAGTAATTGGCGCTTAAACTGACTGGCCCGACAGGGGAATGGTATACCAACCCGACAGTACCTGCAATAAAGACTTTAGTAAGTTCATTATCTACAATTGTTTCATTGCCTGATTGAATGAGGTAATCAATTGGCTTAAATACATATCCTTCAAGTCTCAGATCTAAATTATTGATCATTTCAATTACAACCCTTGCCCCACCAGCTAAGTAGTTGGGCGAACGATAATTTTCCAACAACAAACTATGGCTGTCCTGAAGCGGGAAAAAACCGGGCGTATTGATAATGGTACCTTTGAAATTTGAAAAGTAGGGTTGATTTGAAAGAACAGCCTTCAGCAAATAACCCGGTTTGAACCAACCTTTGCTATAGTAATGTTCGGCACTGGCATGGATACCCCACCACGTGTGATTCTTTGTTGTGTCCGTTAAACCGATGCCTGTATTCCCCGCTATAAAATTCTCTTTAATGTTATACATGCGGGCCGAAATGGAATAAGCCCCACCGGCTGATGCATATTGCTTTCGGTTTAAGGTCGAAGTAGAAAGACCAATCGAGTAACGGAACCCCTGTAGCTTCATCTGATCTAATGTATCGGTGCTCAACAAGTCTGCTTTATTGCTAAAGCGGTCTTCATTTCTGATTGCATCTGCCTGCATAGTGACTTTAAATTGTGAACCTAATCGCTTTCCAATCTGCACAGATAATCGTCTGTCAAACCGCCTTAACACAGTAGGTGATACCTGTTTAAAAACATCATCTGTTTCCAGATAATCATAGTTATTGAAGACAGCTTCCGGTTGGATATAAAATTCATTCCCATAAGGGAGGTCAAACCGCGCCTTCGCGATTAAGGATTTATAAAAACTCCCTGTTTGAAATCCCACATACATATGAGTAAGAATGTCATCAAACCGGTAGAGATTAACCCCCAGAAAAATATTGCTTACGTTTCGTGTAGCAATCACGCCTCCAAAATCAACCTGAAAATTCTTTTGAGGTCTCTCAACCAGGTGAAATTTGTATTCATTGGTTACTGTATCAAACCAAATTGTAGGGTAGATATTATTAAAATATTTTTCAGTAACGAGCTTGTAGTAGCCGCGTTTAATATTGTTAAGTGTAAGTGGTGGCTTTGTTCCGGGTGTAATATCAAAAATTCTTTTTATGTATTTTACCTGGTGCGAGTTGTATCCATCAAATGAGAGTTCAGAAAAAAGTAAAGGCAAACTTTTATCGTTAAAGGTATTGCGCATAGTGGCAACTGTCTCGCAGGTTCTTCTGCCCGCTATTTTTTGTTTGATCTCATCGAGTTGTCTGATAGTCTGATTGTAGCCGCTGTCAATAAGTGCTCTCACTTTGGCAAAATCAAATGAGTTGTACCCTTCCAGGTTTGGTTGAATGTAAACACCTTCTTTCGGAATTTGTGTTGGATCTGATTTGTCGAGAAGAAGGAACAACAGCGAGTTCGTAATTAATTTATCGTCCTGACTATAGGGATATTCCATAAATACTTTGGAAGAAACATTGCTCCCGATAATAACCTCAGGGCTAAAATTCTGCTGCATTACATCAACAGGAAAATTATTGTAAACACCCCCATCGAACAAATATTTACCATCAACACGTATAGGAGTATAGAAAAACGGAACGGTTTGCGTTGCCCGTAAGGCGGCACTGAGCGAGCCTTTGGAAAGTATAACCTGCTGCTGTGTAAAAATTTCAGCGGCTACCACCCGAAGGGGAACAAAGAGACTGTCAAAATTATTTTTTGAAATGGCTGAAGCCGTGGCCATTTTCTCAGTTAATGCAAAGTTGAGTGATACATCATTGGCAAGGCTGGAGTTAAATTGAACAGCCCGGCCCGAGTCAAGCGACAGGTTCAACGTAATGAAGCCGGGATCATCTTCGTCAATGTGGTAATAGTAATTGTATCCTTTTTCGGGTTTGCCATTAACCCAGCGAAGAAAATCATCTGAGGTTACCATGGCCTCAATCTGGTCGGGACTCATGCCGGCAGCATAACACCCACCAATGATGCCACCCATCGATGTACCTACAACGTAGTCGATAGGAATTTCATTTTCTTCCAATGCCTTTAGCACACCCACGTGGGCCAGTCCCTTGGCAGCTCCGCCACTCAATACCAACCCAACTCGCTGGGCGAAACCTTCAACCAGTATAAAAACAAAAGCAACGACAAGCCAGGAGCGCATTACCATTTATATCTCTAACAAAAAAAGTCAAAGAAAATTACAAGGTGATCTTACGAAGAAAAATTTTTAATGTTTTCAGATTCCTCCAGATGGCTTATTATTAAAGAACACTTGCCACTTGAACCTGCGTAGTTTTAAATGGAATGTTAGCCAGTCTCTCAATCATCTGGTCTTTTGCTAATTCAAATAATGCGGCCCACTCAGGCTTAATAGGCTGTGATGGCGGCAATTCAACCCTGAGTGCATCAACCTGCACACCATTTTTCCAGAACCGATAACAAAGGTGCGGACCGGTAGCAAGGCCTGTGCTGCCCACATAGCCAATGGTTTGTCCCTGCCGAACTCTTGTGCCTGCCAAAACACCCGAGGCTATTTTTGACATGTGGAGATACTGGGTGGTATATGTACCGTTATGGCGGATCTTCACATAGTTTCCGTTGTTGGACTTATATTGAGCTTCTTCTACAATACCATCACCAACCGAACGAATAGGGGTACCCGTTGGGGCAGCAAAGTCTGTGCCTCGGTGAGCTTTGAAAACTTTTTGAACCGGGTGAAATCTTCTGCCGCTATAGCGTGAACTGATGCGGGTAAATTCGATCGGGTATTTTAGCAAGGCCTTTCGAAGACTATTTCCCTTTTCATCAAAATAATCCAGGCCATCGCCCTGATTGAAAGGAATAGCATAATAATCACTTCCAACATGGTTGAAGTAAATCCCCCTGATTTGGCGAATGCCAATCGGTTTCTCTTCAACCCGGATCTCTTCATAAATCAATTTAAACTTATCGCCAACCTGCAAGCGCTGAAAGTCTACCTGCCAGGCGAAAATATCGACAAACTTATTGGTGAGCTCGTGCGATATGCCCATCTCTTCAATCGTCTGAGAAAGTGTAGAAAGAATCTCTCCGGAAATTTCTTTTTCAACATGCTTCACATCACGCTGACAGACATCTACCTGCAACGAATCATCGAATTTGAAAATAACATAGTCAATTTCGTTGGGTTCATAAATCATTGCTTTTGCTTTCAGCAATGAATCCTGGGCACAAATGAGCGTATACTTTTTACTGGGTACCACTTTGCGAACATCAAAAACCTGTCGTGGTAAGAGTGAAATCTGATGAATTAATTTTGCCGGCACATGGTAATCTTCCAAGATGTCTCCCAAAAATTGATTACGCTTTATTTTTTCTTCAACAATGGTATGGTTATCAATGGCAATACCGTGTAAGGTCTGAGGTTCTGTCTGTATTTCAACAAATACCGAATCCGGTTGTCCCTCCGAGTGAAAAAATGAAGTCAGGCTGTCTTGTCTAAACAGCAACAATGAAATAATACAAAGACCAATAAACTGTAAAAAGTTTTTCATCAGCTATTACTTACAATCAAAAAAAATCTGCGGCAAAGATAACCAGTTTAAAAAATCAGGAGACTTGCTCCATTTGCCGGTGATCAAATATAAAACTAAAAGCTGCAAGCTGCAAGGTATAATTGCAACCTACGAGAGAGTTTCGAGCTTCGAGCTAATTGAGCAGGTATCTCTGCAGAAACATCACTACACTCAATTGATAGTAATCCACATTCACTTTCTTACGAAACCCATGCCCCTCATCCTTACCTAACACATACCATACTTCGTTGCCTTTAGCACGAAGTTTTTTCTTCATCTGCTCTGACTCTGTCATGGGTACGCGCGGATCATTGGCTCCCTGTACAATTAACATAGGCTTTGCTATTTTATCCACATGATTGGCTGGAGAGATATTCTCCAGAAACGAGTTCATCTCCGGGTCGCGCTCATCGCCATACTCTACTCTCCTTAAATCTTTGCGATACTCTTCTGTGTTTTTCAGGAAGGTTACAAAGTTACTGATGCCGACTAC
>JAKEEN010000082.1 GCA_022616575.1 Flammeovirgaceae bacterium | reverse complement strand
CGGCCCCTCTTCATTAATTTCCGCAACTGCAAATTCAAGGGATGTGATCAACGCTTGCAGGTGAGTTTCTGACTCTTCTATTTTCTGATCGGTTAACTTTCGCTCCGTGATATCCACAGCCGAGGCATAAATGATTTGCTGATTTTTATCCGATGTGGAAGTCCATAATAACCATTTGTAAGATCCATCCTTGCACCGGTATCGGTTTTCAAAGCTCATCACATCGCCTTTTTTAGCCTCGTTCTCAGCTGTGGTTTGGGTTCTCTCTATATCATCCGGATGCACAAAATTTACATACGGCACAGCCATTAGCTCCTCGCGCGTCCAGCCAAGCGTTTTTTCCCAGGCACGATTTAGTTTTTTGAAATATCCATCGAACCCCGCAATGGCATTGAGGTCGATGGTATTGTTAAACATCCGCTCATTTTCGTCAGCGATTCTCAGCAGTTCGTCTTCTGATTTTCTTTTCTCGGTAATATCAGCTGCAATACCGACATACCCGATAATATCTTCTTGTTCATCAAGCAGTGCCACAATCGAAAGTAACACGGGAAATCGGCTGCCATCTTTTCGAACGTAGGTCCATTCATTGCGGTCGGCAATCTTTTTTATGCGGGCCTTAGCCACGAACGAATCAAAGCCTGGCTCGATTGGCACTCCCAGTTCAATGGTTAGTTCTTGCGCTCGCTTAATAATCTCAACCCTGTCATGAAAAATAGCCGGAGTCTGAAGACCAATCATTTCTTTAGCCGAATAGCCAAGCATGGTCTCAGCAGCCCTGTTAAAGCCAGTGATAATTCCTGAGGTGTCAGCAGAAATTATTGAAAGCTCTGTATTATTGATAATAGCTTCCTGTAAGCGATAGGAATTTATGAGACGGCTAAGTACCAGATCGCTGGGTGCATTCTTTTCCTGTAATGGAGGCTTTTCCATTGGATGGGCTCAATCCTAAAGTACTGATTTTAAGGGTAGAAGCCAAGGGATTGGTGAAACATCATCACTTAAATCCGCGCTGGCGGTTTGCCTCAAAAATAACTACTGCTGCTGCCGTTGAAACATTCATCGAATCAATTTTACCTCGCATGGGAATAACAATATTGGCGTCTGCATTTTCAGTCCAAATAGAGGTGAGGCCGGTGGCCTCCGTACCCATAACAATAGCCGATGGATTTAAATAATCGATTTTATGATAAGGTTTTGATGCCGGCAGGTAGGTGCAGTAAATCCTGATTTTATTTTTTCGGAGCCACTGGATGGTTTCCTCTGAAGTGGCAGAAGCAACTTGTTTTGTAAAGATGCAACCGACACTGGAGCGGATCACATTGGGGTTATAGAAATCAGTTTGCGGATCGCATATAATAACCGCATCGACTCCGGCAGCATCGGCAGTACGAAGAATAGCACCGAGATTGCCCGGTTTTTCTACTGACTCAAGAATAAGAAGCAACGGATTTTTTGAAAGCTTGATTTGATCTAGCGCATGTGGTTTCATTTCAGCCACAGCAATTATACCACCCGAATTTTCACGCACCGCGATCTTATCAAACACTTCTTTCGAAACGGGAACTAGCAACTTATCTTTTTTGAAAGCTGGATCCAGCTCGTCAGGATCAACCATATCATCACAGAAAAAGATATTTCCGATTTTGTAGCCAGCCTCTATTGCCCATTGTATCTCACGAATACCTTCGATAATAAAAAGCTGCTGCCTTCTACGTTCACGAGGTTTTTCTAATGCCAGCAGGCTTTTGACTTTAGGGTTCTGTGTGCTTGTTATTTTGAAATGCATTCTTCCAATTTCAAGTTTAAAATTTCAAATTTCAAATTAAACTACACTTCTTATTGCTACTTTTATTTTATTGAAAGCATAAATCTGAAATTTTGAATTTGAAATTATTGAATCCGAGCTCCTGGCAAGAGTATGAACTGATCGATTCAGGTGACTTTGAAAAACTGGAGCGATTTGGAAAATTCGCGCTGATAAGGCCGGAGCCACAAGCCATTTGGAATAAGTCACTGCCTGAAGATGAATGGAAGCAAACGGCTCAGGCTAAGTTTGTACGCGAGCAAAAAGATAAGTTTCGTTTCTCGGATGATGTAAAAGGTGGTTGGAGCCGAAGCAAGGGAATGCCAGAGAGCTGGCAGATCAACTATCAATATAATGGTTTGAATCTAACGCTTCGGTTGGCTCTCACAGGATTTGGTCACGTAGGAATTTTCCCTGAACAGGGGAATAATTGGAATTTTATTTTCGATACCATTAAAAGCTGGCCACTCGATAAACCCAGAATTTTGAATCTCTTCGCCTACACAGGTGCAGCCTCGGTGGTTGCAAAAATTGCGGGAGCTAATGTTACCCATGTTGATGCATCACGCCCTGGAATTAATTGGGCGAACCAAAATATGCAACTCAATCATCAACAGGATATTCGCTGGGTGTATGAAGATGCGTTGAAGTTTGTGAAGCGGGAAGTAAAGCGGGGCAATAGGTACAATGGCATCATCATGGATCCGCCACCCTATGGCCGCGGCCCGGACGGAGAGAAATGGACGCTGCAGGAAAAGCTCGGTGAGCTAATCGAACTTACCAGCCAATTACTAATCAAAAAAGATTGCTTCTTCATTCTCAGCATGTACGCAGTCGGACTTTCATCTCTGGTGGGTTTGAATGTGGTAAAAGATCATTTTAATCAGAACACTCCTGAATTCGGTGAGTTTTTTCTAAAATCAAAACAAGGTAAAGATTTGCCTATGGGAACGTTTTTGAGGTTTAGGACATAGACTGTATTATTAGTAACTTTATTGTATGACTTCAGAGCAATTAATATCCCCCCCGCGCACCATAATGGAAGTATATAAAATGCTTCCTGAAGGTACTTTGGCCGAAGTTATAAACGGAACACTTTATATGTCACCTGCACCATCTACGGAACATCAGAGAATTATTTTAAAAATAATAACACAGATGTCTGCCTTTGTTGAGCAACATCGCAGTGGTGAGGTCTTTGTTGCACCTTACGATGTGTATCTCGATGAACACTCAAATGTTGTTCAACCTGATATTGTGTATATCCCTACAAATAAGAAGGATTTAATTTTGAAAAATGGGTTTCACGGTGTACCTGATTTAATTGTTGAAATTTTATCGCCTGGAAATTCTTCTCATGATTCAGGAACAAAAAAAGAACTGTATGAGAAATTCGGAGTAAAAGAATACTGGATCGTTGATCCGGATACAAAGCAAGCTACAGGATATTCACTCCTCAATAAAAATTATGAAGGAATTGGCACATTCAACAGCAAAATAGTTTCACACCTGCTGAATGTTACTATCCAATTTTGATCTGCTTGTCACGTTGATATGCATCAAGCTGACTCCTCTAATACCGTCTTCTCACTCGCCTTTGACTTTATTAATAATACCTCACGTTCTATTTTTTTAACCGGCAAGGCGGGAACTGGAAAAACCACATTTTTAAAATACGTTTGCGAAAACACGCACAAGAATTTTGCAGTGAGTGCGCCAACAGGTGTGGCCGCGATTAATGCTGGAGGCATGACCTTGCATTCGTTATTTCAATTACCTTTTGGAGTTTATTTGCCGGGCTTTCGAAGATTCGAGAGTTCTATTCAAATCACCAATCGCAACACACTTTTTAAAAACCTGAAACTTAGTTCAAGCAAGAGGGAGTTATTGCAGGAACTGGAGTTGCTTATCATTGATGAAGTGAGCATGGTGCGCTGCGATATGTTAGACGCGGTAGACGCGATACTTCAGGCAGTCCGAAAAAATAACAAACCTTTTGGCGGAGTGCAGGTACTCTTTATTGGCGACTTATTCCAACTCTCGCCTGTTGCCGGAACAGAAGAGTGGAATTTGTTAAAAGAGCATTATGAGAGCCCGTTTTTCTTTCATTCAAACGTGGTGAGGAAGGCTACACCCGTATGTATTGAATTGACCAAAATCTATCGTCAGAAAGAGCAGCAGTTCATTGATTTGCTTAATAACATCCGAAACAACGAAGTCACTGTGCAAGATATTGATTTGTTAAACTCAAGACGAAAAGCAGTGAATGTGACAAGCGAATATGTTACGCTGACAACCCACAATTATAAAGCAGACACAATCAATAATCGGGAACTTGACCAACTACCTGGTGAGGCATATCAGTTTTTAGCAGCTATAAAAGATGATTTTCCCGAGCGCAACTATCCAACCGACCCTGTTCTTATTCTGAAGAAAGGTGCCAGGATTATGTTTATTAAAAATGATTCCAGTGAGGAGAAGCAATATTATAACGGAAAGATTGCCACCATAACAGAAATTGACAGTGAAGCTGTAACCGTTCGATTTGATGAAGGAGATTCGTTTGAACTTTCCTTGGAAACCTGGCGCAACATCCGGTACAGGTACAATACTGAAACAGATGAAATTGAAGAAGAAGAATTAGGTTCATTCACACAATACCCTATAAGACTCGCCTGGGCTATTACCATTCACAAGAGCCAGGGGCTTACCTTTCAAAAAGCAATTATTGATGCTGGTAGTTCATTCGCCCCCGGACAGGTTTATGTGGCATTGAGCCGCTGCACTTCCCTGGAAGGACTTATTTTGCAATCAGCGATCAACTATAAACAAATTATCACCGATCCGGTAGTAGTTGCCTATTCACAACAATTGCAGCCTGAGCTTGAACTCAGAATTCAATTAGAAAAAGAGAAGGAAGAGTATAAAAAAGAATATTTCATTAAACTCTTTAATTTTAATAAACTTCAAGAAGCTATTGCCGAATGGGCATCCGAAGTGCCTGCTAAAAAACTACCCTCCATAAACGAAGCGATTGATCTCGGGAAACAACTTCTAAACGAATCAGAAGGGTTGGAAGGCGTAGCACAAAAGACCCAGCGCTGGATCGAGAATAATTTTAATGAAGCCCAAGCTAGCGGGAATTATGATAAACTTTTAAATGGACTTATCCGGTCAGTTGATCATTTCAATACGCTTTTGCACGATAAGTTTTTTGTTAAGGTTCAGCAACATTATGATTCACTCAAAGCCAAAAGCAAAGTGCGGAAGTATTTAAAGCAAGTGAAGGAATTAGTGATTCTGATTTCAGCAAAAGCAAAAAAGATAAGAAGTGCCACCTGGCAAGGCCAGGTATTATTTAAAGGGAACAACACATTTCCTCAATTTCAGGATTCAAAGAAAGAACAAGAACAACCGAAAGTAAGCAGTGCATGGGAAACTCATGCATTGTTTAATCGCGGGCTTAGTATTCAAAAAATTGCCGAGATGCGTGGCTTGGCAGTCTCAACCATTGAAAGTCACTTACTTGAATTTGTGAAAACCGGGAAATTACACGTTGAAAAAATAATTGATCCTGAAAAGGTCAGAATTATATCAGATACTATTGTTAAAACCGAGGCATCAAAATCTTCAGAAATTAAAGCAATCCTGGGTGATGGATATTCTTACAATGAAATCAGGGCTGTATTCTATCATCTTGAACAATTAAAAAATCAGGATAATCCACTTATCGCAACAAAGAGTTAATCTGCTAATCCCGAAATCCATTAATCCTACGTATCTTTGCGGCCTTAATAGCATAGAAAATCCCTTTTTGAGCAGATTTTGAGGTTTATGGAAGCATCGAAGATCAGGAACATCGCCATCATCGCACACGTTGACCACGGAAAAACTACACTGGTAGATAAACTTTTAATGGCCGGCCACCTATTTAAAGATCATGAAACCCCGGGTGAACTGATCATGGATAGCAACGACCTCGAACGTGAGCGTG
>JAKEEN010000081.1 GCA_022616575.1 Flammeovirgaceae bacterium | reverse complement strand
CGCGAAAGGATTTTTGGACAAGCCGATCACATTAGAAAATTTGGAAAGGATTACACAAGCAGAATTGAACGAGCGGGACTAAAGGCAGTTGAGGAATCTTACGCCTCGTTGTTGAGTGAAGATGTACGAAAAAGGTACGGTTTGATTGAAGAAGTGATTTTTATTGGAAGGAAAGATTCTATTAACCTGGTTTTTTCCTCCTAAACTTTTTCTTTGGGCTGCGGCTTGTATGGAATATTGACGAGATAAATACCATTTTTTGCCTTTCTGAAACGTAATAAACAATCATGTACGGAAATGCTCCTACTTTTACTTCACGAAAAACACTTTTCTTCTTGGGGAAGAGTAGCGGCTTTGACACTATCTGATTTAGTTTCTTCTCTACACTTTGCTCAAATCGCTCGCCAAGCCCTTTCAACTGTTTTTCATACCAAAGAAATGATTCTGTATACTCAGCTTCAGCAAGCGGATGAAACACGAGTGTATATTCCATTAAGCTGACTTTGACCGGAGAGATTTTTTAGCAGTTTTTTTTACTTCATGCCACGATCGACCTGGAGTATTACCAGTTTCAAAATCAGACTTCCTGCGATTTAACTCCTTTAAAAAATCATCAGTCCATATGCCCTCACTCTTCTCTATCTCCTCCTCCACCATAGCAAAGATTGCTTTAACTTTTTTATCCTTGGCAGTTTCTATATAGTGATGAAGCTTTTCGCGAATAACTGCTGTGTTCATACTAATAAAGTTAATTCAAAAATTAATTTCAAACCCTACCATCTATAAAACAACCGACTTCCAGGCATTTTCAAATTATCAACTCATCAAATTTCCAAATTTACTTACCCCAGCTTATCCAGCACATCCATTACTTCGCGCACTGCTTTGCGACTTGCTTCCATGAGTGCTTTCTCATCGTTGTTCAAATCAAGCTCAATAATTCTCTCAACTCCGTTTTTACCAAGAATAACAGGCACCCCGAGGTAACAATCTTTAATTCCATATTCGCCATCCAACTTCACGCATACAGGAAATACTCTGCGCTGATCTTTTACAATCGCCTCAACCATTTGAGCGGCTGCCGAACCTGGCGCATACCAGGCAGAAGTCCCCATTAGTTTTACTAATTCGCCTCCTCCTACTTTGGTCCTTTCCAAAATAGCATTGAGTTTATCTCTATCAATCAACTCGGTTACCGGAATACCGGCAACGGTTGTATAGCGAGGCAATGGCACCATCGTATCACCATGACCACCTAACAACATAGCCTGAATATCTTTTGGTGAAATATTTAGTGCTTCCGCCAGGAATGCGCGGTAGCGGGCTGTGTCAAGAATGCCGGCCATACCCATAATTTTGGTGCGAGGCAGTCTTGAAGTCAGGTGCGCCTGGTAGGTCATTACATCCAGTGGATTAGAAACCACAATGATGATGGCATCGGGTGAATACTTAATAACATTTTCGGTTACCGATTTAACAATTCCCGCATTGGTGTTAATTAAGTCATCACGGCTCATACCTGGCTTACGTGGAAGCCCGGAAGTAATAACAACCACATCAGAGCCTTCTGACTTTGAATAATCATTGGTTGCACCAATCGTGCGACTGTCGTACAAATCGATTGGAGCCTTTTGCCAAATATCAAGCGACTTGCCTTCAGCAAGACCTTCTTTAATATCAACTAATACAATTTGATTAGCCACTTCGCGATAAGCCAGCACATCGGCACATGTTGCGCCCACATTACCCGCGCCAACAACGGTAACTTTCATAGGATTAATAAGTTAGGTTTATGATTAGGATTTTTTTGCACACATAAAGCGGAATGCCCGCTATGAAATCGGGCGGCAATTTATCAATAGGGTTCACAAAGAAAAAGGATATTAAACAAAATATGGACGAATAGAAAAGGTTAAACCACGCACGGTTTCCCTGGTAATTTTAAACCGGTTATCAAGCCTGTAACCAACCACCCAGGCAATTTGCCCTTCTGACTCAAGAACAGTTACAAACTTTTTATCAGCCAGGGAAACTTTCATATCAATTAAAAAATCGCTGATTTTCTTCTTATGATCCATGCCCAATGGATAGAAGTAATCACCCTCTTTCCATATCCGCCAGCGCAATGGGAATTTCAATTTGTCGGCATCCAGCAAAGCAACGTCTGAATCCGTCAGAGGAACTAATGACTCCGATTTTTCAATGTCCATACTCCACGGACCGAGAAATGACTGATCTTGTCCCGCCTTGATTAAGGTCTCTTTCCAGAAATCCTGATGGGGAGTTACAATCAACTGCGTTCGGTCAATGATCAATTCGTGTGACGGGCTTAAGAATTTCTTTCCCGATTGACCGTACATTGCCTTCCCAATTTCTTCGCACACATCGAAACTAAATCCATACTCAACAAGGAGCCGGTGAATAATTGAGGCCGATGGTCTCAATCCCTCAAATGCTTTCTTTTCGATAGACATTGTTTCACCTGCCATCTTTACGAATTGAAGTTTCCATTCAACAAAAGCTTTCTCAAGAAAACTCAATTCACTTTGTATTTTTCGTAGCCCGCGCTGAAAGGTTGACTCAAACGATGGATTTAACTCCTTTAATTTTGGAATAACCTGATGTCTCAAAAAATTTCTCTGATAGTTGTCGGCTTGGTTGCTGCTGTCTTCGCGCCACTTCAACTTATTTTCTTTTGCGTAACTCTCTATCTCATTGCGCGTAGCAAAAAGTAAAGGTCTTATGATCTTGTCATTATTTGCAGGAATGCCGGTAAATCCTTCGAGGCTGTCGCCATGAATCCAATTCATTAATACGGTTTCGATAGAATCATTAACATGATGTGCGGTAGCAAGCTTGTTATATTCATGAAATTCCATCACCTCATGGAACCATGCATATCGAAGTTCGCGGGCTGCCATTTGAATTGATAATCGATTTTCGCTTGCATATTTCTCTGTTTCAAAACGCCTGGCGTGAAAAGGAATCTCACTTCCTGAACAGACATCTTTTACAAACTTCTCGTCAGCATCTGACTCTTCACCCCGTAACTGAAAATTGCAATGGGCAACACTGATCGAATATCCAGCCTGCTTAAACAATTCAAGCATCACCATGGAATCAAGCCCGCCACTGACGGCTAACAGGATTTTGTCTTCTTTCGAACACAGGTGGGTTTGCTCAATATGGCGTAGAAATTGCTCCAACACGGCCACAAAGGTACAATTTACGGGTATAGATTTGTAGCTTGCACCGCTCATGAAACGCTTGTCTGACATCGTATTTCTAATTCTGATCAGTTTACTCCTGAGCGCCCCTGTCATGGCGCAAAAAAAAGTAAAGCTGAAACAGGCTAACTCGCTTTCGGGCGGAATAAAAGAAGGAGTACGCTTCGACCGGCTGATAGGCAATGTCATCCTGACTCAGAATAAGACAACAATCTATTGCGACTCTGCCCATTTTTATAAAAGCACCAACCAGGTAGAAGCATTTGGTCGGGTGAGAATCACAGAAGGCGATTCGATTACCATCACAGCCAATAAACTGGAGTATGATGGAAATCTAAAACGTGCCAAACTTCGGAATAACGTGGTCTTCACCCGGCTTGAGCGCGCCACTTTGTTTACCGATTATCTTGATTTTGACCGGCCTAATAACACTGCACTCTATTTTAACGGGGGAAGATTGGTAGATACCATCAACGTGCTCACAAGCAGGAAGGGCTACTATAACGTGAACACCAATCTGGCATCATTCAAGAAAGATGTAGATGTTAAAAACCCTGACTATACCATGGCGGCTGATAGTCTGCAATATAATTCGCGATCAAAGATTATCTACTTTGTAAGTAAAACAACCCTGATCGATAAGGATAGCAATGTGTTTGTTTACGAAAGCGGACAGTATGACTCTAAAACCAGAAAATCAGACCTCAGCCGGGGAGTTGCCGAAAACGAAGGTTATAAACTCGAGAGCGATGATTATTCATTAGATGATATCCGGAAGATCTATCGGCTTAGAGGAAATGTGGTGATGACATCCAAGCTCGAAAAATTGATCATCTATGGTCAGGCTTCGGATGCTTACAAAACAAAGGGGATTACAAAAATTTACGATCGCGCCTATGTGGCCAAAATTACTGATGACGAGGACACCCTTTTTATGCGAGCGGATACGCTTGTTTCAATCGATGATAAGGATCCAAAAAAGAAGCGAATCCTCGCTTACCATAACGTGAGGATCTTTAAATCCGACTTGCAGGGCATTGCTGATTCATTAGAGTACCGAAGTGCAGACTCAACCATTTTCTTTTATAAAAACCCTGTATTGTGGACGCAAGGTAATCAGATGACAGCTGACTCTATCAGCATGTTGATCCTGAATAATACAATCAATAAAATTTTTATGGATTCGAAGGCATTCGTTATTTCTACGGATACGCTTAAAAATTTTAACCAGATTAAAGGTAGGAAAATGGTAGCAGAATTTGCCGGTAAAGGGTTGAAGCGGGTGGTGGTGACAGGTAATGGTGAAAGCCTCTACTTTGCCCTGGAAGACAAAACAAATCTGTTAATGGGCATGAACAAGATTTTATGTAGCAATATGGTAATCCGTTTTAAAGAAGGACGTGTAACCAACCTCAGTTTTTATGTAAAACCAGAGGCCAATTTTATTCCCCCGCACGAAATCAAACTTGATGACAAAGAACTTTCGGGTTTTGAATGGGTGATTCAGGATCGTCCAACCAAAGAAGACGTAGTCAGTGCTTCCGTTTCTGAACGCAAACTCAAAGCAAAGCCGGTTCGGGCCACCGTCAACGGGCGCAGGCGGCCAGATGGCGATGCTGTTCGCCGCGACCTACCCGGAGCTGACCTCCGGGTTGATCCTCGTGAACAGCTCCGCACGGCGTCTTCGAGACGT
>JAKEEN010000080.1 GCA_022616575.1 Flammeovirgaceae bacterium | reverse complement strand
GGATGCGATCGCGCGGAAGGTCCTCGCGCGACCGGAGGTGCGCGCGGCGCTCGACCGGCGCCTTCCCGGCGCGGGGAAGGCAGGGAGGATCGATCGCGCGATGCTGACCGAGAGGGTTTTCCCCTAAATCAAACACAGGCACGGTAATATCCTGCCCCCACTCGGCCCGGTAATTTTCTCCCAACCATCTCTCATGAGCTTTCGAAGCTTTATATCGGTCGCTGCCATGTACGCGGACTTCACCCTTCTCAATTAATTTTTGCGCAACCTCATCATCTTTCTTTTTTGCCGCAACCATACCAATCTCACTTGAGAATAGTTTGTCTGTTGAATAAAAATCAACAAAGGCGTTTCCATTTTGTTGAAAAGAGAGTCTTGTAAAACCTATTTCAGACGAGGCAAACTGTGCGTATCCCTTTTTCTTAACCTCGCTGTTCTTAACCCCTGAACCACTCACCAGATAATGCACACTGTCGCGCACACTATACTGAAGTGTATGCTCGTGTCCTGACACATAAATAGATCCGGGATATTGTTCCAATACGTCCTTGAACGAGTTTGCCATTTGCTTGTAGGTTGGATGCGCAACATCCTGAATATTACCAAACACGTTTCGGTATAGCGGATAGAGCGAGCCAACAACAGGCATGGGAATGAACAGCGCTTTGTTTGCCTCCATGAGGGGAAAAAGATGATACTTCAATTTTGAAACACCACCATGCTCTCCATAGCTAATTAATGGATGATGGGCAGCAACCACTACACGCTTTCCTTCATTTCTACGGAAAATATCTTCAAGCAAAACAAAAACATCGGCCGCAGTTTTGGCTGCACAGGGACTATTCTCCCCTTCCGGTTTTTCCCACGCATGCAAAAACCACTGGGTGTCAATAATTACCAATACGAGTTGATCGGTCAATGGAATTTCTTCAGGACCCGGACAACCTTGTTGAGGAAAAAATTGAAATCTTGAATCTTTTAATGAATCGATCCATGCCTTTTGATTTAAAATGTATGGTAGTCCATCGGGCCGCCCTTGCTTCCAATCGTGATTGCCGGGAATAAAATATACCGGGCCCTTCGATGAACTCACCAAATCCACTTGCGCCTGGATAATCCGTTCCGACTCTTCCCGATGTTTGTCACCTGCAGGCGGTAAGCCTCTTGGATAAATATTATCGCCAAGAAATATAATAGCATAAGGCGTATCGTTACGGAGTTGCTCTTGTAACAATTGCCTGTACGCTACCTGACTGACTTTCTCTTCACCGGCATCACCAAGAAGATAAAGATGAAAAGAATCCTGCGCCTGAAGCGAAGCTGCAAACCCGACAAAAAATAACAAACCTGATAACCGAATCATTTTCGTTGACAAATCTAAAACCGACTATTTATCCCAGGCAAGTAAATCTAAAATCATTAGATTTACCATTCTGAAATGGATCCATGACGACCGAATTAATCAGCAGGACGAAACAGTATGCCGAAGAGGTGTTATCTCACCTTCCGGAAACCTATGTTTATCATAACCTGAAGCATACCAGTGGAGTCGTAAAAGCAGCCGAAGTTATTGGCAAAGAATCAGGCCTTACCGATGATGAACTTGAAACCGTTTTAATGGCAGCATGGCTTCATGACACCGGTTATGAAAGGGGTTGCGATAAGCATGAACAAACCTCGGCTGAAAGTGCAGCGAAACTTTTAACTGAATGGGGAGTTCCTCAGAAAAAAATGGAGCAGGTAAAGCAGGCCATCCTGGCAACCAGCATGCCCCAAAATCCCAAAAGCCTTATTGACCAAGTTTTATGCGATGCTGACTTAGCACATCTGGCCAATGATAATATTGAAGACATTGGGGAAAGACTCCGTAAGGAAATTGCTATTACCAAGAACATAACCTTTTCTGACCAGGAATGGATTGAACACAATCTCAATTTTTTTAAGAGCCACTCTTACTTTACCCCTTATGCAAAAGCCATTATTCAACCGGGTAAGAAGAAAAATATTAAGAAGTTAAAACAAAAGTTAAAACCCGAAGGCGATAAGAGTTATGCTAAAGACCTTGAAAAGGAGGTCGAAAAACTTAGAAAAAAACTCGACAAGCGCTTATATCCCGAACGAGGCATTGAAACCATGTTCCGGGTAACGGCAGAAAACCACATGACGTTGGGCAGTATGGCTGATACGAAAGCCAATATTATGATCTCCATCAATGCAATCATTCTCTCCGTTATTGTTTCAGTCTTATTCAGAAAACTCGAGGAATTCCCGAACCTCTTAATCCCGACACTGATGCTGGTAGGCGTTTGCCTCACTACTGTTGTATTTGCTGTTTTGTCAGTGAGGCCGAATGTGTCCTCAGGGAAATTTACGCGTGAAGACATTAAAGATAAAAAGACGAACCTCCTTTTCTTCGGAAATTTCCACAACATGGGACTGAACGAATATGACTGGGGGATGAAAGAAATGATGAAAGACTCAGAGTACCTCTACGGAAGCCTGATCAAGGATATTTATTTCAATGGAAAAGTACTGGCTAAAAAATACAGGTTCCTCCGGATTTCCTATGGTGTATTTATGTACGGACTGGTAGGTTCTATCCTTGCCTTTATTATTGCCCTGCTGCTTTACTACTATCCACCTATTATTTAATCCTGATTTGGTAATTCTGGAATCAGACTCCAGAATTACAATTTTCTGCAAATCTGGAATTTGATTCCAGATTTGCATATTTTTGCAAATCCGGAGCTACCATGAAAATGATTCCAAGACTTATTCAGACAGAGGCTATTGAAACCGCACATCAATTCAGGTCAGTTTGTATTATTGGGCCAAGGCAAAGTGGAAAGACAACATTAAGCCGGCTTGTTTTTGGTAATAAACCTTATGTAAATCTCGAAAACCCGACAGTTGAAACAGAGCTACGCGCCAATACAGAAGACTTTCTTAAACGATTAACAAAGGGTGCCATCCTTGATGAAGTTCAACGGGTGCCTGAAGTGTTTAGATTTTTACAAGAAATTTTAGATAAAACTACCCAACGAGGAAAATTTATACTCACAGGCTCAAATAATTTTTTACTCCAGGAGCGGATTGCCCAATCGTTGGCTGGCCGTATCGGTTATCTGGAGCTTCTACCCTTGTCGTATGCTGAATTGGTCAATGCAAAAATGGCGTACAATAATATTCATCAACACATTATTACAGGTGGGTATCCGGAAATATGGCAGCAAAAACTAAATCCCGCTAAATGGATGTCAAGCTATGTGTTAACGTATGTACAAAGAGATGTAAGATTACTTCGAAACATATCTAACCTGGGTGCATTTTCGCGATTTGTTTATTTATGTGCGAACTATGCAGGACAAATTCTGAATAAAGATGCACTCGCTAAATCATCGGGTGTTGATTCAAAAACAATTAATTCATGGCTTTCTGTTATGGAAAGCAGCTATCTTATTTATCTTTTACAGCCTTACTATAATAACCTTAATAAACGAATTGTAAAATCACCAAAACTATATTTCTACGATACTGGCTTACTATGTTATTTGTTAGGAATTACATCTGTTAAATCATTAACTATAAATCCAAAATATGGGGCTCTGTTCGAAAATTGGATGATTTCAGAAATCCGTAAAAACAGATGCAACCAAGGGATTTCAGGGGGCATGTATTATTTCAGAGATAGCATGGGAAATGAATTGGATCTGATCCTGGAAAAACAAGATGAAACATATGCCATTGAAATAAAATCAGGGAAGAAATTTAATAGAGAAATGTTAGCTGGTATTTCGTATTGGTTGAAATACAATAAAAACGGGAGCGGAATCCTTATCCATGGGGCCGATCAAGGATTCCAGGCTAATGATCCTGTCAGTATTTTAGGATGGAAGGAAGTTGGCGAGATTTAGAACCTTAGCCAACCTTATAAATTTCGACAGGGTTTTCAAAGCCCTTGAGATTTCTGGCTCCTACCGATTCTATTTTTCTTTTTCCTGGTGTTACCTTATCAAGAAACGCCTGGGTAACGAGTAAATCACCACCTACTACTTTTGTTAATTGCTCAACGCGAAAGGCAGTGATCACAGCTGTACCGCTAATGGAAAATTGCTTCCGACTTGCATTGCCAATATTACCCGTGATCACTTCGCCCGCATGCAGGCCAATGCCAATTTTAGAATATGGTATCTCCCCTCTTTCCGAGAGTTGTTTCACTTTATCAATAATTTGTATTGCCGATTGAAAGGCCATCTCGGCATGTAATGGGTTTTCAATGGGTGTTCCGAACGTAGCCATGATTCCATCACCTAAAATCTGGTTGACAACGCCCTGATGCTGATTGATGATGTCAAGTATGGGCCCGAAAATTTTGTTTTGATACTCCATGATCTCATCGGGCGATCGCTTCTCGGCAAACAACGAGAAATCACGAATATCAAGAGCTAACACAGACGCTTCATGTTTCTTCACAGAGTCACGGTTTTCAACAAGCGTGCGAACAATCTCACGAGATACCTGTTGCCCGAACAAATCTTCGATTTCAGATTTTGCCTGTTCCAACTCAAAGGTGGATCTCATCCTCTTCTTCAATTCTTCCGCTACAAATCCGGCCGCGCCACCACAAATAACCAGGAAAATACTTCGTAAATAATATCCGTTCTCCGGTAAATGAGGGCTCAGTTCCTGTGGCAATCCTTCCAGCCTGAATCCATAATACACAACCGCTGCGTATTGAATACCTGAAACAATACCTGTTATTAAACTGATTTTAAAATCAAGGTGAAGAACAGACAGAATGATAAAGAGAAAATACAGCATGGCTACCGGTGAGTCGATAAATACCATCATGTGTTGCCATTCGATCATATAATAGAGCATGAGCGAGGGCACTGTTACTTCAATAATTGACTGAATGATGCGCGATGAGGTTTTGAACTTCTTTCCCCTCCTCAAACTTTTTCTGAGCCACAGCAGGCCTGTATATTCGTACCCGATCAGGAAGACCAGCATGAGAATACCTGCGAAGTAGGTGATCAGCCCTCCATAAAAAGCGGCTACCTCGGCATCCAGCAAAAAATAGTTGACAACAACAACCACCAGGGCAAGCAGGAAAGTGCCCAGCAGCAACCGGGTGCGCTGCACTTCACTCTTCAGGATTTCTAATTCAAAACTTTTGTAAAATTCTGCGCTCAATAGATTCGGATTTTAAAGTATATGACGATTTTCTTCTATTCTTATTTTAATTCCTGATTTAATGGCAGCATAAACATCAGACAATCTTTAGGTTGATTATTTTGATTCGGAAACCGGAGCCACTTTTCAAGTTTTGCTTCCTCCATCAATCCGGATTTCTTAAGTACTTTAATGGAAGCTTCGTTTTCACAGTCCACTAACGTCCAAACTCTGTACACAGTTCGGATTTTTAATAATAAGTCCATTATTTTCCGACAAGCTTCCGTTGTATATCCCTGATTCCAATACGTAGGACTTAACGCATAGCCAAACGATACTTTACCATCATCATTGATCACCCCGAATGAGCCAATCAGCTTACCGTTGGTTTTCAAGCGGATACAGTAGTTAAACTCAATTCCCTGGTTCCAGGCTACCATGGAGTGCCCAACAAACTTGCGGCTATCATAGATGGATTGATGGGTTGGAAATGAAACAAACTTAGTAGCTTCTGCCTTGCTTGCATAGACATAAAAGATTTCTTCTGCATCTTCGTGTCGCAGACGCTGAAGGACGAGGCGCTGAGTCTCGATTCGTTCTGGCAACGTAAGCCTTACCATCTACCGAATAATTTATGGCGAAAAATAACAACATCGTTCATCAATACTTCAAAAAAGAAATGGAAGGCATAAAAATTTTGGTTAAGGTGAACCCGATCCTCTTTGAAGGAATGGAAATAACCATTTCTCCTGAAGGGAAGGAAATCCGCGAACTTCAGTTTGATGCTGAAATTTTTGAAGCCATTGTAGAGGTCCACCATCCCGGGACCTGTAAGCCGATGCAGCGGCTGTTGCGGTCGCATGGAGC
>JAKEEN010000011.1 GCA_022616575.1 Flammeovirgaceae bacterium | reverse complement strand
AGAAATTCGAGGAGATATGCCAAACGACAGTTGACCTGGTTTAAACGTGATCATGAAATTATTTGGATGAATCCTGTTAATATTGGAGAAATTATAAGAATTGCTTCAAGCTTCAAGCCTCAAGCTACAAGCTAATGTCTGCTTGAAGCTTGTAGCTTGTAGCTTGTGGCCTGTAGCCGATGGAGAAAAGAGTTCTCATTATAACCTATTATTGGCCCCCCAGTGGAGGAAGCGGAGTACAACGCTGGCTTAAGTTTGTTAAGTACTTACCCAAGTTTGGATGGCAACCGTATGTATTTACACCTGAGAATCCGTCTTTTGATGTTAAGGACGAATCTCTGCTCAGAGACATTCCACCAGAAGCAGAAGTAATCAAGCTGCCTATCTGGGAACCTTATGATACCTTTTCAAAACTTTCTGGTCTCTTTCAGGGGAAAAAAGTGAACTCATCAAACTTTATCACAACGAGTAAAAAATCACTGTTTCAAAAGATGGCCATGTTTATCCGTGGTAATTTCTTTATCCCTGACCCAAAAGTTTTCTGGGTAAGGCCTTCTGTCAATTTTCTTCATGACTTCCTTAAAGAAAGGCAAATAGAAACGATCATCACCACGGGGCCACCGCACAGTATGCATTTGATTGGTCTTCGCTTAAAAAAGAAAAATCCATCGCTTAAGTGGATTGCCGATTTTCGTGATCCCTGGAGTGAGTGGGGGTTTCTTGACAGCCTTGATATTTGTTCCCCGGTCAGAGCCATACATAAAAAACTTGAAGCAAGGGTTTTACGAGGTGCCGATCAATTGGTAACCATCACCCCGTTTTATGTTAAGAAGTTTGAGAAATTATCCGGGAAAAGCGTAAGTCTTCTTACCAATGGCTTTGATGTAGAGGATTTTAAAACCTTCCAATACAAAGCTCCCGAAAAATTCACGATTCGGCATGTTGGAATTATTAATGAAAAATGTGATCCCCGGCCATTAATGACAATCATCGAAAAGATGTGCATTACTGACAACACCTTCCGCAACAATTTGAGACTTGAGTTTGTAGGCCAGGTCCATAAAGATTTTCAAAATTTTATTAAAACAAGTCAACACCTTTCAGAAGTTACTCAGATCACCCCGACTGTTGAGCATGAAAAGTTGATTTTTTTATACTCACAATCTTCCATTTTGCTATTGGTTTTAACAGGGTACAAGGATGCTGAGGGTTACTTACCTGGTAAGTTGTTTGAATACATGGCAACCGGTCTCCCTATTTTAGGTGTAGGGCCAGTGGATGGAGATGCTTCAAAAATTTTGAATAGTCAGTCAAACGGGCTTATGGCTAATGAGAAAGATGAAAATTCAATCAAAGATTTTTTACTGGTTCATTTTGAAAAATGGAGAAAGAGTGAATCCCCTTTGATGGTGAACCATAAACCAGAATTTTCCCGCAAGGAAATAACAGAGAAACTCGCTCTGTTATTAAAATAGAGTATTTCAACGTTCAATAACCGTCTATTGAAGGAGGGTTTCCACCATGGAGAGCAGGATTTTTTTATTTTTTTCGGCATTCACTTCTTTAGCAGCTTGTGATGTGTTGAGCTTGAGCTCCGTAAGTCTATTGCAGTCTATTTGTCGAATGGCATTAGCCAGACTTTCAGGAGTAAAGTCGTCTGCCACAACCCCTATTGAATATTTTC
This sequence comes from Flammeovirgaceae bacterium, assembly GCA_022616575.1. Taxonomy (GTDB): domain Bacteria; phylum Bacteroidota; class Bacteroidia; order Cytophagales; family Cyclobacteriaceae; genus JAKEEN01. Next base: position 4,756 of record JAKEEN010000011.1, on the reverse strand, counting down.
TTACGAGTTCGGCCATTTCCGGTGTTGGTCCGATGGCAATAGCCAGCCTTGCCTGGATAAAGTCAAAAAGTTTGTTTGGCAATGTGTTGGCATAGTTAAAGTTGATAGGAGGGATCAGGAATACACCCATATCATACTTATTAATTGATTTTACAATTTCAGAGCTTTTTACAGGTGGCAAAATTCGAATCCGACTGTTGTAACTTGACAATTCTTTGAGTCGATCGATGTATGCGCGTGTCTTCCTGTTGGCATTTGGCGGAAGGATGAGCATCAGATCAAGCGTGTAACGATCATCCAAAAAATTCATCATCTCAAGCATGAGTTCCAATTTCCGCGACCGATTGGCAATTCCATGATGGATAAGTTTTATTTTACCCTCTTCTACAGGAAAAGCATTGAGTTCATAATACGGTGAGGAATTGGTTATTACCGTAGGTTCGGTCCCGTAATTCCTTTTATATTCCATGGCAAGTCCGCGACCCACCGTTGTCATGGCATTCACCCTTGGAATATACTGCCTACAGAGGTATTTATTGAAGCCCTGAAAAAAAAATCTCCAAATTAGTTTGTCTTCAAAGTGCCTGGGTGCATATTCATGTGCATCAAACAAAACTTTGGCATTTCCGAATTCGAAAGCAAGGGGTAGTGTTTCAATATCATTGGCAATAACAAGATCAAAGTTCCATTGGCCCAGGGTGTGTTTAATGTATTTGTAATTATGCAAGACCGCATAGGCAATTGGATACATTCGTGTGATCAGGAAAAAAGAAGCAGTGATTTTTCTGAATAAACTCAGTTTTGTTTGCTTTAACCTGAAGACTTCGTATTCATTGTTTTCAGAACCCTCAAAACTTGCAACAGTAACCTTGTAGTCTGATTTTAGAAAATTAACCTGACGGGCAACACGGGCATCGTGGTCAAGATTACTGAAAGCGAGTATTAGAATTTTTCTCATTTACTTAGGTAGGATAAACTTCATTGATAGCCTCTTGCAATGCTTCCAGGTAGCCACGGCCAAACTTCAAGTCTGGCTCCATATAATTTCCTTCAGCCCATTCATTCCACGACTTAAGAAATATAATCCGATGTTCCAGTTTTTTATCCTTCACAGTTTGAAGTACTTGCCTGGCATGCTTTTTAAAGACCGTTGGGTTTGAGTTAATGAAAATATTGCCCCTGCGACCTGACCGCGGTGAATGATCCCAGTTTGGAACAAGGGTTGGGTACCAGTCATCACGACTATCCATCTTGTCAGAGAAATACTTGAAAAGTTTTCCGTAATCAAAAATTCCACCATGCTTAAACCATATCCTTCTTATTTTCATGTAAGCCCTTTCAGGGAGCGTATACTCATGTTTATAAAAATGATACAGGCGAACAATATTTATGGCATCAAATCCTTTTTGGATCAGGGATTCATAGTCATTTTCAAAGTGAGTATGACCCACAAAATGAATTCCCTCGAGTCCATTTTTATTAGCTTCTCTCTGCCAGCAGGCAATAAATTTATCTACCTCCGGAAATTTTAATGGAATATATATCTGGAATAGGGGTTTATTGTCAACCTTAATGTAGCGGTTGTCTTTAAATGCCGGAAGCAATGCATAAAAGTGCTCGAGGTAATCAGCTTCTCCGCCATATTCCTGCTCGATCAGCATTCGGTCAGTTCCTTCTTTACTAAATTGTTTATCCTGCCAGCTATGGTTAGCCCAGCTTAGGCAAAATGGAAAATCAGGTTTACCTGATACTAGTACTTCATTAAAAGGCCTTTCTAATAATCTCTTTCCATTACCAAACCAATAATGCCAGTAGCAAAATCCTTCGATTCCGTACTCCCTGGCAAGGTCGGCTTGTTGCTGACGAACTTCCGGAAGTCGAAGGTCGTAATAACCTAAATCTGCAGGGACCCTCGGCTGGTAATGTCCGCGAAATAATGGTTTTGCTTTTCCAACGTTAGTCCATTCAGTAAATCCTTTTCCCCACCACTGATCATTTTCAGGAATTGGATGGAATTGAGGTAAATAGGTTGCTAGAATCCGTACAGGATTATTTTTCATTTTTCTTGGTTTCGTAAGAATCAACAAGTGCTTTCAGACGCAACGCATCATCTATTGTCTCTATTCTTTTATAAATTATATCTATATTCTGTTTTATCCAGTCATCTGAAAAATTAACAAAGTAGATCGGCTTTAATATTTTTATAATCTCTTCCTGAAAACGAAAACGGATAAGCTTAGCGGGGTTACCACCTACTATGGCGTAGGGGGGAACGTGCTTGGTAACAATAGAACCCGCGCCAATGATTGCCCCCTTGCCAATTGTTACTCCTGAAAAAATCAAGGCTCCGGTTCCTATCCATACTTCGTCTTCTATGGTGATAGGGCCTTTACTGATGGCGTCAATGGGCGATCGGTTTATCAGTTTAGAATAGAATGGAAATGTTGTTGGCGTATTTACCTGGTGATTTACGCCCAATAAAAATGTTACGTTAGGGGCAATGGAGACAAAATTACCAATGAAGAGTTTTTCATGAGGGGTAACATAAAGACTTTGAATGGTAATAGTTCCGTAGGTGCCTTTTCCGACCTGGACCACTTCCATCGGGAAAACCCGATCGCCAACTTTTGTTTCGTTGTGCAGGTTTCTTTTTCGCCACGCTCTTTCAAATTTTCTTTTTTCAAGAACACGGCTAAGCAATCGCAGCCCCGGTATTTTTTGGATTAAGTGATTCATTGTTAATCAATTCTTACCACGTATAATTCCCTTACTGATTCTTTTGTTCCAGTACATAAATCCGTTTGAAAACTCAATAGAGTAACCGTAGCCGGTAAGTAAGTCAGCCATAAATTCAGGATCACCCTGGCGGTGATAGGTACAAATTGCCAATTGAATATTCCTGCCAGTGGCAAGGGTTGCTTTTGCACCTTCCAGGGCACTTCTTTCAGCACCTTCAATATCCATTTTAATAAATAAGTTATCTTTTGATTCAGCTGACAGAAATTCATCGATGGTTATCAAATCACCAGCCGACTGATTACCAACATATTTTTTTATGAAAGAAACTTTATTAGTCCAATTGGCAAAAGTGGCCATGAGAGGTTTCTGCCAATGGTCCAGGCACTCGAAAATGATTACCCGCTTAGTCAATTCAATAGTATCCAGTGAAAAAATTCCTTCAGCTGCGCCCACATCAAGTAGCGTGCGGTCTTTGAGGTCGTTATAAGAGCGCACGTAGCGATGGGCAGAATGGCTGTCTTGCTCAGTAATTAATGCGCGATAATCTTTTTTAACCATTTCAACAGAATAAAACTCAGGAAAGTACAGCCTTCTTCCATGGTGGTAGACGAATAGCAGATTTTGGTGATCGTCTTTTTCAACCTGAATTTCAAGGCTCTTATAGGCTAATGAATATTCGTAAGGATACGATGTTAAGCCATGCTTTCCCATAAATGAAAAGACACGGTTCTTTTCCGTTTTTGGCAAGAGAAAACTAAATGCAAACGTAAGCTTGCTTCTGACAATGACTCTGAAATGTCGAATAAAGAACAAGACTCTTCCTAAAAAAAGGTCATACACAAAACCCCGAACAGCGGATGGAATAATACTTCGATATAAGGCAGTAAGCATGAAAGAGGAGAATATATTTTAAGCTAGGTCAACAGATTGAAAATCCAATCTGTAGGGTGGACGTACCGTTATTATTGGAATTTAAAGTCTATCCGTAACAATTATTATTTGCAAAATTAAAAACATTTTGAAATTCTTTAGGAATTATTCTTTCCCGGTATATGAGAGTTAATCATTTGACTAAGCTGGATATTTTAATCTGTTTTAGTTCAGAACGATAGGTTATTAACAGGAGAAATACGCATAACACACAATAGGCAAAGTGACGAATTACTTCATTTACCAATTGCAGGCTTAACTCTGAAACGACAATGACTGTCAGTAAAATCAAAGGTGCGATAAGAACTTTGTGCGTATTGAACCGAAATTGAAAGCGATTTTTGGACATCACGTAAAGTAAAACGACTTCCGACACAAAACTAACTGCACTGGCTACAATCACGCCCATGGTGTCCATGCTATCTGCCAACAATACCACGCCCCCAATTTTCAGGGTTGCAACGATAAGGTATATAAAGGGTAAAGGTTTTGTATATTTTAAGATAGTGTATGGCAACCCGAAGTACAAACGGATGGACCTGATCAGAAACAAAAGGGCCAGGAATGGCATGAGTCTAATAGTAAGTTTATATTCCGGGCGCTGCAAATAGTCGCTTAACCATTCAATAACAAGGGGTACCAAAAATATTGAACCGCAGATAACGATCATCATGGTAGCTATAAACCCGTTGTAATACCGGTTAACTTCCGGTGACGACCCCCCTTCTTTTCCAATGGTGATCAACTTCATCACCTTGGGAACAAATGCGCTGTGCAACCCATTCATAAACAGTTCGATTCCGACTAAACACTTAACAGCAAAATCGTAAATGCCCACTGATGCTAAGGGTAGGTAAAGCAACATTAAAATTCTATCAGCGTAATTGATAACCCATTGTTGCAACTGATAAATAAATAAATAAAGATTGAACTTGAAGGATTCACCTAACAGACTGAGATTAAAATGAAGCCCGAATTCACCGACTATCCTACTTACAACCCAAACAAATGCAAATATCAACGCGAGGGCCCTTCCTCCAAGCGGACCAATTAGAGAGGACGGGAAAAGGTAGAGGCCAACAATTGT
>JAKEEN010000079.1 GCA_022616575.1 Flammeovirgaceae bacterium | reverse complement strand
GTTTTTGTCTGGGCTAATGGAACAGCACCGATTGTCTTCCATTGTTTTTGAATGTCTTTGAAACTATCGAATTGATTAGGGCCTTCAGGAGAATCGATCAATTGACGCATTTTCTCCAGCAACTCAAGTTTCTTTAGTAAATTTTCCTGTTTACTTTCTTCCTGCTGACGGTGAAACGCATTTTTTCGGTCGCGGATTAATTTATAATTGGCATCGAAGAGGGTATCAAATTCATCACCTTTATAATCGAAGTCGTCCTGGGTACCTCCATCGGCCAAGAACCGGGCCATCGCCTCGGCTCTTTCCTTTTCCCGAATCTCATCGAACAAAGGTTTGATCTCTTTGATAATGGCTTCTACCTTTTTGAAATTATCATCTTTGGATAATTCCTTAATAAGAGATGCTAATTGTTGTTTGGTGAAAGCAGTGTAATCAATCTTCTGCGCTTCTTCCTCCTCAAGGTCATGATCATGATGCTCAGAAAGGTCCGCTTCGGTTTGTAATTCAACACGTAGCCCATGGTTTCCGCCCAACCCTGTACTAACTGCAATCTCCTGCTCTTCTTGTTTTACTTTTTCCAAATCCATGGTATGCTAACATTCTACGATAATAAGACAGTAAATGTACTAAAAATGCTCATTTAATCAGTTCAATCGCGGATCCTGGGGATAATTGGCATAAATCGAGAACCGCCCGCCCATACCATCCAATGCTTTTTTCCACATTTGACCCGCTTCTGTTTCAAACAATAACTCTTCGCTTATATAGTCGCAAACAATCCACGAGTCTTGTTTTAATTCCTCCTCTAATTGCCCGGCACTCCAACCACTATAGCCAAGGAAAAAACGAATTTCTGATGGCTTAAGTTGTTTAGTCTCAGCGAGTAAAATTACTTTTTCGAAGTTTCCGCCCCAGGTGATCTCATTGTAAATTTTATTTCCCTCATCAATGGAGGTGCTGCGATGCAAAAAGTGCAAGGTATCCTGTTGCACGGGCCCACCCACAAAAGCCTCATGCTCAAAGTCTTTCAGGTCCTCAACAACTTCACTCACCTTCACGAATGATGGTTTGTTGAGAATAAATCCAAACGAACCGTCTTCATTATGTTCGCATAAGAGCACAACCGTTCTTTCAAAATTCGGATCTGGGAGAAAGGGTTCAGAAATGAGAAGCCTCCCCCGTTCTGGTTTAAGTTTGTTCCGGTATTTGAAGAAATCGAAATTCACTGATGTAGCAATTGAAATCGTTCAATGTTAGAAAATAGTTAAACTTGAACCAAATTCATGTAAGAGAATAATCCCTTATCTGTTTTTCGTTAAATATTGAAGAAATGAACCTGTCTGACCTTCGCAAAGAATATAAGAAATCAACACTCGATCAAAAATCGGTTGACCGTGACCCCATCACCCAGTTTACGCGATGGTTTGATGAAGCTGTTCAGGCTCAACTGCCTGAACCTAATGCGATGAGTTTAGGTACTGTCAATGAAAACGGTAAACCATCTGTAAGGATTGTATTGTTGAAAGGTGTTGAGAATAATAGGTTTGTTTTTTATACCAACTATCTGAGTAAGAAAGGAATGGAGCTTGATGCGAGCGCCTCTTGCGCGCTTACTTTTTTCTGGCCGGAACTGGAAAGGCAAGTGAGAATAGAAGGAGTAGCCAATCGCATTGATGCCAAGCGATCTGAACAATATTTTCAATCGCGTCCGCGGGAATCGCAAATTGGTGCCTGGACTTCTCCCCAAAGTTCTATCATCGAAAGTCGGGAAATCCTTGATCAACGTGTAGCTGAAATTACCAAACGCTTTGAAGGATATTCTTCATTACCCCTTCCGAAACAATGGGGTGGGTACGAAGTAGAGGCAAGTATGCTTGAATTCTGGCAAGGCCGGGAGAGCCGGTTGCACGATCGGATAGCTTACTATAAAATAGATAATCAGTGGAAGATTTACAGGCTGGCACCTTAGGTTTCGTTGTTAGCTGTTTGTTGAAAGTTATTAGGTGGGCTCATGCCCACACCGGCTATCAACTGACAACGAACAACTATTGATTTAGGTCAAATAATGAATTAACACCCAATGCTGCCCCTGAGGTAAATCCTTCACCATACTGCACTCCAATTGAGTGACCAAGTTCTTTAGCCCTCGCTTCGATGAATTCTATAAAAATAGGTCTTGAGATATAAGTCTCTGGTTCTTTGCTGTTGGCATCAAAGAATTGGGTTTTGAAAGCTTTTATTGCATCTACTTTCTTCTGCCAGAAGTCAGAAATATCAACCACAAAATCGGGTTGAATATATTGGCTTTGAATAAAGTGATATACCTGTTTAGGCCTCCAAGGGTCTTGAGGTTTCCCTTCTGATTTTGTTTCAATTTTTCTTAATCCAGATAAAAAGCATGAATCATACACAAGCCTCGCTCCTTTTCCATGATCGGGGTGGCGATCGGTAATAGCATTGGTTAATACAATTTCTGGTTTGTACTTGCGAATAGTTTCGATGACTTTGCGTTGATGTACTTCATCATTTTGAAAAAAACCATCAGCTAACCCAAGGTTCTCACGCACATTAACTCCAAGTATCTTCGAGGCTTCATCAGCTTCTGTTTTTCTTGTTTCAACCGTGCCACGAGTTCCTAATTCTCCCTTTGTTAAATCAATAATACCTACAGCATGGCCCAAAGAAATATGCCTAGCCATAGTACCTCCGCAGCCGAGTTCAGCATCATCTGGGTGGGAAGCGATTACAAGAATGTCTAACTTCATTTAAGATTTTAAATTGGCAGGAGTCCTCGTTGTTTGAGAGTTTAGATAATTGGAATTTAGATATTGTTTGTGTTTGATTTCTGAGATTTGGGATTTTAATGAGTTACCAATGCATGTTCTTTTACAGCCAGGAACTTCTCAGCATCCAAGGCACCCATACAGCCACTTCCAGCTGCCGTAATTGCCTGGCGGTAAGTTTTATCCGCTACATCTCCAACTGCAAAAACGCCTTCTACATTGGTTTTTGTAGTGCCGGGAACCACTTTCAGGTATCCTGCATCATCCATTTCCAGATTTCCCCTAAATATGTCGGTGTTGGGTTTGTGTCCAATTGCTAAAAAGAAGCCTTGAATAGGAATGACCTTCTTTTCACCTGTTTTATTGTTGACTACACGAACGCCAGTAACACCTGAATCATCTCCTAAAACTTCATCGGTTTCAGTGTTCCAATGAACTTCTATATTGGGTGTATTCAAAACCCTTTGCTGCATGATTTTCGAAGCACGCATTTCTTCTCTCCGAACAATCAAATGCACTTTCGATACAAGCTTTGAGAGATAAGTTGATTCTTCTGCTGCAGAATCTCCGGCACCCACTACAGCTACCTCTTTTCCCCGATAAAAATATCCATCACAAACAGCACATGCCGATACACCTTTGTTAGCAAATTTTTCTTCCGATGGAATGCCTAAATATTTTGCCGATGCACCAGTGGCAATAATTACAGACTCTGCAGTCATTTCAGTTTTTTCATCAACTGTCACTTTCAATGGATAGGATGAAAAATCAACTGATGTTACCAACCCAAAGTTTACCAGCGTGCCAAATCGTTCGGCTTGCTTTTGCAAATCAATCATCATCTGCGGACCGTTAATGCCATCCGGATAGCCAGGAAAATTCTCCACATCATTCGTTGTAGTTAATTGTCCACCAGGTTGACCACCCGTAAAAAGTATGGGTTTCAACCCAGCCCTGGCTGCATAAATGGCTGCCGTATAACCCGCAGGACCAGAACCAATAATAAGCACTTTCGCATTCGCTTTAGACATAAGAAATCGTTTTATCAATTATTACTTCTTAACCAGAACCTGCAAGCAAAAGGTTCGGATATTACTTTCAAAAGATAAAGGGTCTGCAAGAGACCCCTTAAACTAATCTTAAATCAAATTATATTAACCCAGGTAAGGTTTTAAAGCCTTACTTCTTGAGGTGTGCCGCAATCTTCTGATGGCCTTTTCTTTAATCTGGCCTCTCGCCGTTCGCGATTGCCATGTATGAGGTGCCGCAGAACCTGTACGAGGCGGTGATGGGCGAGAATCCCAGCCGCTGGAAGGGGC
>JAKEEN010000078.1 GCA_022616575.1 Flammeovirgaceae bacterium | reverse complement strand
GGTCTTAGAGTTAGCGTGGATGCAGGGGTTGGGTATCGAGGTTCTAACTTAGTCTTAAATGGTAATTACAGATCTAGAAAAATGGGCTTCTCATTAGGGGGCTGGGGCAGGGCTAACTATAACATTAGTGGCCGTTATGAAAATGAACAAATAACCAACGACACCATTTTGAATTTGCAAAGTGCAGCGACACGCAATAATGGCATCTTCGGAAGATACCAGTTGGGGTGGGATTATGATATCAATAAATACAATTACATGACGGCCTCCGTTCGTTATGGCGTCAGGAATTTTAATAATTACCAGGATGATTTATCAACGGTCTCATTTATCAATGATGTGGAAAATAGCAGGGGACTACGGGATGTAAAAACAATTGACCAGTCAGGAACAGTCGATGTTAATTTGGATTATACGCATACCTCTGATACGCCCCAGAAAGAGTGGACGATCTCGACACAATACAGTCGCAACAACCGTGACAATGACTTCACCAATATCATTTATACAAATGCTGATCCCGCTGTTATCGACAGTCGCCTGAAAAATGAGAATGACAGTTATAATGAGGAAATGACTCTTCAATTTGATTATCAAACACCCGTCAATAAAAATCAATTGATAGAATTTGGAGCTAAAGATATTTTGCGAAAGGTGTCAAGCGACTATCAGACTTTTTCCGCAATTGGATCGGATGGTGAATTTCAACAGGTCGTAACCCAGGGTTCTGCCAATGTTTTTAACTATGAACAAAATATTACAGCGGGTTATTTTTCGTACACCTTGTCGACACAATCAGCCTACAGCATCAAAGCGGGCGCAAGATACGAGTACACAACCATCACAGCAGATTTTACTGATAACTCAGAGGAACCCGACCCGGAAATTCCCTCGTATGGAGTGCTGGTGCCGAGCATCAATGTTTCCAGGCGATTAAAAAACAACAATACCATTAAGGCTGCCTACAACCGAAGAATACATCGGCCTTCTATTCAGTTTTTGAACCCCAATATTCAGGCGGCAAACCCACTGAGCAGAACCATTGGTAATCCAAACTTAGAGCCTGAGTACACGAATAACTATGAGTTATCGTACAGTACTTCTATTAAAGGAACCTCGTTGAATTTTTCAGCATTTGTCAGAAACACCACAGGTGAAATAGAAAGTTTCAGAACGGTTGTTCAGGATTCGATCATTGAAACGCGGTATGCTAACGTGGGCCTCGATAATGCATACGGGTTGAACATATTTGCCAATATCAATATAGGCTCAAAGTTTTCGCTCAATGGTGGCACTGATGTGTTCTATTCTGTGATGGATAATCAAAATCCTAACGCGGATCAAGCAGCAAGAAATGAAGGCTGGGTGGCAAGCGGAAGAATTTTTGGAAGCTATACTCTTTCAAAAGGATGGGGTTTTCAATTTTTTGGATTCATGCGGGGAGGACGCGTACAGTTGCAGGGATTCCAGGGGGGCTTTGGAATGTATAGTCTGAGTCTGAAAAAAGATTTTAACAACAAACGAGGAAGTTTGGGTTTTGGATTTGAAAATTTTCTAACGCCTAGTTTTAAGATTAGAAGCGAATTAAATTCTCCCACAATCACCCAACAGAGTCTCAACGAGATGAGAAGGTTGAGCTTCAGAGTGAATATCAGTTACCGTTTTGGCAAAATGAGTTTCGATCAGCCACGCAGAAGGAGCCGCTCAGTAAATAATGATGATTTAAAAGATGGCAGTAGCGATGGAATGAATATGGGCGGAGATGGTCAACAACAGAATGGAGGCAACCAACCAAGAGGCGGTGGAATGCCAGTAGTTACACGAGGCAATGTAAATCAATCCAAGCCTGCGTCTGATACAAAACCGGATTCAATTCAATACGAAGCAGCAGGAACCTGGAACTATACCTTAGAATCTCCGCAGGGTGGTAATGGAACATTGGTTATTACAAAGTCTGAAACCGGTTATTCCGGAACAATCAAGAGTAATCGGATGACAGAAGAAGCCCCCCTTACTTCAATAACAGTAAATGGAAATGAAGTTACATACTCCTATTCGGTAAACTTCGGAGGTAACATGGTTGCTATTACTTCCACTATTCTCATCAGTAAAGATGAAATGAGCGGTACGATGAGCGTAGGGCAGTTTGGAAGTTTCCCGATCAAGGGAACCCGAAAAATCAATTGAGTTATACTCGCCTTGAATTTTCTCCGCAGATTCTCGCAGATTTAAATACAACGCTGATGCAGCGGAATGGAGTTAGAGATATTTTATAGTCCTACTTTGTCAGGTTTTGATTTATTCAGTAATAGCTACTTTTGATAAAGTGTTTAGCCTCACCCATCTCCTCTTTTCTACTAACTGATAATTCAGCTTGCCCTCTCCCGCGGGGGAGGGCATCTTCGAGTAATGCGAGTTGAAGAACGTTGTTGGGTGAGGCCTGCAACATGATCAATTCTAGCTCTTTTTTTATTGTAACCTGACAAAGCAGGAATAGTATTTTTATCCGGATGGAAGAAAATGAAATTTCATACGCCATCCGTGGATGTATTTTTAAAGTCTATAATAATTTAGGACCTGGCCTATTAGAATCAGCATATGAAGCAGCACTTGCTTTCGAACTTTCTAATGCTGGATTAGATGTTAAATCGCAAGTATTTCTCCCAATGATTTACGAATCGATTAAAGTGGACAATGGATATCGTTTAGACCTATTGGTGAATGGCAAAGTTATTATTGAATTAAAATCCGTTGAGACATTACTGGATGTTCATCACAAACAGGTGATCACTTACCTTAAGCTTTCAGGTTTAAAGTTAGGTCTGCTTGTAAACTTTAATAGCGAGGATATTTCCTAAAGCAAATTCCGAAAGGTTAATAGACTCTAAGATTGATATAATATCCTTGCGTCTATCCGCGGGCATTTAATCTGCGCTTATCTGCGGGATACTTTTTTACTTGCAAAGAATAGAATAAAGCCCAGCAATCCTTCTGTAAAAGGTATGAGCAGTTGAACTATAAAATGAACACGCAGCAAGGCCGCGATAATTCACAGGCAGAGAAATTTTTTCAAAAGCAATCCGATCGGTAACTAAGAGTAAGAAAGTACGAATATCCCAAACCAGTAAATAGGATGTCGCTAATAACATGAATCCTGTTACTACGGGTGTGCCTTTAAATTCGTACGAGATAGTGATGATAAAAATGTTGAGAATTAACCCAAAGAAAATCAATGCTCCGAGTTTGGCAAATCGCTGGGTCATCAATAAGATTCCAGCCAGTATTTGTGTCCAGCCGATAAACTTCCAATACAATCCAGAATCAACCATAACCCTGAAAAATTGTTGAATGGGTTGCAAATCCTGAATAGGATGATCCATCGAGTTAATCAAATTAGCCTGACCGGAAACCTTACCCATTCCGAAGGCAGCAATAATAAAAGCACCTCCAATCAAGTAGCAAAGATAAATGGTGAAAACCTGGAGAAATGTTTTTTTCTTGAGGCGATCAATAGTTTTCAGGAGGGAAATAATCAAATTTTATCCGAAGGACGATGCCGTTAATCGAATTGTTACAATTTTCTATCCCTTGAAATAGGTTACCAGCACGAAAACACTCATCCAACTCATCAAGGCAACTACTATCCAACCAGCCCCCTGCATCCATATAGGGTGGCGGTATGATTTGACGATCGAACTTTTTCGGGAGGCGATTAAGATTACGGATAAAGAAATGGGCAGGATAAAACCATTAATAGCGCCTGCAGAAACTAAAAGCTTTACCGGATTGCCAATGAAGACAAAAATGATTGTCGAGATAATGATGAAAAGAGTAATCAATAATCGCTGTTGCTTTTCAAGCACGGGATGAATGCTTCGCAAAAAAGAAATGGAAGTATATGCGCACCCGATAATTGAAGTGATTGCTGCACACCATAATACCAAACCAAAAATTCTATAGCCGATCTCTCCAACGGCCAATTGAAAAACAGAGGCTGCGGGATTTTTAGGATCCAAAAGTCCGCCCCCGATCACCACACCCAACACAGCCAGAAACAATACTGAGCGCATTACTCCGGTAACTACAATCCCACTCACAGCACTTCGATTTACTTCGCTTAAATTACTTTCACCCTTAATTCCTGCATCCAGCAGCCTATGTGCACCGGCAAAACTGATATACCCGCCAACGGTTCCTCCGACCAGGGTAACAATGGCGGTAAAATCAATTTCCATGGGAATGAAACTTCGATGCGCAACTTCCACCAAAGGAGGCTGAGCCTTTACGGCCACGTACGCGGTTAGCAAAATCATAATGACGCCCAAAATTTTAGCAAAGGCATCAAGTGCTTTACCAAATTCTTTCACCCAAAATAATAACACAGCAATACCCGCACTTAACACGGCACCGGATTCAACACTCACTCCTGTTAACACGTTTAATCCAAGTCCGCTGCCACCTACATTAGCGATGTTAAAAACAAATCCACCGAGAACAATTAACGCAGCAATAAAATAGCCGAGACCTGGTAAAACCTTGTTGGCAATATCCTGCGCACGCAGTTCACTTACAGTGAGTACGCGCCAAATATTTAGTTGAGCGCCAATATCCAGGAGTATGGAGAGAAGTATTACAAAGCCAAAACTGGCAAGCAGTTGTTGTGTAAATACAGTTGTCTGGGTAAGAAAGCCAGGGCCAATAGCAGACGTGGCCATTAAAAATGCAGCACCCAGTATGGCTGATGGTGAGACCGCTGGCTTCACGAAACTGATTTTATTATGATTCCTACTGCTGTTAATCTTGTGCGGATAGTCTGCGCAAATTCCACAGCATGCAAGCCATCGCCATGCAGACAAATGGTTTCAACCCGGACTGGAATTTGCTGTTGATCAACAGCAGTGACTTTTCCCTCTATAATCATTTGTAGCACCTGCCGTACACAATCATCTTTATCAGTAATCAGCGCATTCGCTAAACCTCGGGGAGTTAGTGATCCATCAGATTGGTAAGTGCGATCGGCAAAAACTTCATTGGCTGTTTTTAATCCAAGCCTGTTTGCTTCATCAATCATAAAGCTACCACTCAATCCGTAGAAAATTAAGTTTCGATCAAATTCCTTCACCGCTTTTGCAATTGTTCCGCTCGTCTCTTTGTCTTTTGCTGCCATCGTGTACAATGCACCGTGAGGTTTAATATGATGGAGGGCCATCTGGGCGTACGACCTGAGTT
>JAKEEN010000077.1 GCA_022616575.1 Flammeovirgaceae bacterium | reverse complement strand
GCGAGGGTACAACGTTCAGAATACTATTGCCCTTTATCACACCTGAAACATTGTCAAAAAAACTGGCCGAAGAAGCAGGCTGAGTTTAGTTGGTATTGATGTAATTCAAAAACTCGCGCTTTACATTTTCATCATTTTTGAAGTTGCCTGAGAAATAGGCGGTGCCTGTTTTACTGTTTGTATCACCCACACCCCGTGAGGCCACACACATATGGTTGGCATCAATCACTACCGCCACGGACTCTGTGTGAAGAACACGTTCTATTTCTTTTCCTATTTGTACGGTGAGTCGTTCCTGCACCTGGGGCCGTTTGGCGAAGTATTGCACAATGCGGTTGATCTTCGAGAGGCCAATCACTTTGCCGCTGGAGAAATAAGCCACATGCACTTTCCCGTAAATCGGTACAAAGTGGTGCTCGCAGTGTGAGTAAAAGGTAATTTCCTTTTCGACCAGCATCTGGTCGTAATTATATTTGTTTTCGAAAAGGCGAACGTGGGGTTTGTTCTTTGGATTCAATCCGCTGAAAGCCTCTCTCACAAACATTTTAGCCACCCGGTGAGGTGTTCCGTTCAGGCTGTCATCCTGCATATCTAATCCCAGCACATGCATGATCTCCCGGAAATGGCCTTCAATCTTTTGAATTTTTTCCTCATCATCCAGGTCAAAGGCATCTGCCCGCATGGGTGTTTCGTGTGAAGATGAGACATGGTCATCACCGACATCTTCTGCATCAAAATCTTCTCTAAGAGGCCGGATATTCAACGACATTCCTTTCTGTCTCATACAAGGTTATTTTAAGTTCAAGATTCGAGTCTATCTTTTGACGCAGAATCCTCCAGATAACAATGGCAATGTTTTCGGCTGTCGGATTCAGTTCTTTAAAAAATTCGGTATCTAAGTTTAAGTTTTGGTGATCAAATTTTTTCAATACATTTTCCCGGATCAGGTCGCTTAGCGCTTTCATATCAAACACATACCCGGTTTCTTTCGATGGCTCCCCTGTGAGGCTGACAATTACTTCGTAGTTATGACCATGATAATTCGGGTTGCTACACTTTCCAAAGACCCTTGCATTTTCTTCGTCTGACCAGTCAGCGTTAAAAAGGCGGTGCGCGGCATTAAAATGTTCCTTACGGGATATTTTGACCTTCATTCAACAAATATAGGAACAGGATACTTGCCGAAAGGTTCAAAATCTTACAAAGATTTAAAAACTTGTTATGGTATTGTCGTGCGAAGCCAGTACAGAAATACGCAATCCAAAGGTAATTTCGTGAGAGGTAAACTTGGCACCTACTGATTTGTTGGAAGGAACTTCGAACACGTAACCAAACCGGTAGTCGCTGAAATTGATTTGAGCCAATAAACCATACGTATTGAATCTGCGGGTAAAAGCGCCTACTGTATATTTTTCGTCAATGTTAAACGCGGCATTAAGATCAAACGAAAGTGGTGCGCCCTTAACACCACGGGCCAGCACGGATGGTTTCATACGGACGCGCTCGGAAAGAAAAATGACATACGCCCCGGTGAGATAGAAGTGTTGGGTGTAAAGACCTGTTTCCAAAGAGTCTAACGACACTTTTGATTTCAACATGCGCGGTACAGAGGCACCAAAAAAGAAACGCTCACTCTTCACCAGGAAACCGGTACCAAAACTCGGTTTGCTTTCGCTGATGCTGCCCATAAAGTTAGGATCGTTATCATCATAAGGATTCAGGTCGCCATTGTCAGAGCGGAAGTTGATAAGGCCGGCCTGCAGGCCGAAGGAAATCACTTTATCATCCGTAATAGGAACTCGATAGGCATAAGTAGCATGAAATTCAGTCGTACTGTTAGGGCCTACTTTATCCTGAACAAGCATCACGCCTGCACCCATCTTATTATCAAAAAGTGAGATGTGCCCGGTTGCATTTATTGTTGTCGGGCTCCCATCAAAGCCGGCCCACTGTTTTCGATAGCTGATCGAAGCGTTGAAATTATTAGTGAGGCCGGTATAGGCCGGATTTATAACCAGGGGATTGTTCAAATATTGAGAATACAACGGATCCTGCTGACCAAATGCAGCAATAGCCATTACAGAGAGAAGGAGGGTGAGGGTTCTTTTCATTTTTTATCGTCTGATTACAAGATAGCGTGTAAGTACTTTCATCAGAAAAATCTAATTTATAAAAATAAGTGACACCGGGCAATTCTTTACCGTGTTCATTAAGGCCATTGAAGCGATTGACTTCATTTTCAAAGTTTCAGCTTCAAAAACCTTATCACCCCAGCGATTAAAAACCATCACGCGTGCTGAGGTTGTGGAGGGGTAATTCCTCGATATGCATGTACTGATTACCCGGTGTCGGTAATACAGGGTTTGAGTTTGAGACCATTCATCAAATGGCTGGGCATTAAACCTGATGGACAGGAACATCGCGATGAACAGGTGGCACGGATGCGAATAGCCTCTTCGGTGATTGAAAGAATAGAAGAGGAATTTTCTTTAAGCTTAAGTGAAGAAGTGTTGAATCAGATCAAAACGAAAAGCGCTTATGCCCTAATTGCCTGCGCATTTCCAAAGCAGAAAAGCCTTTCTTGGTAGCCGTCATCAAATGCAGGGTAAGCAACCAATATTGAAAAGGAAGCTTGGTATGGGCCAGCGAAGTACCCGACCGCAGGGACACACGTCTTTTACAAGACTTGCACTCGTGCATCAATTTGTTTTCCAGCCAATAGTGGCCGGTGCCACCGCATCGCTGGCATACAATTACATGTTGCTCTTTAACTTGCCTGAAATGGTTTATACAGGCTTTCTCGGTGGGGAATCTTTTGAGAAAATCGATAAGGTTCATAACTCTTTTTTTCACCTAAGCTATGCCTTGCCAGTGACAACTTGCGTCAAAAATGTACCTTTAGGACTCTTTGCGGATACTCAGTAAACGAAATATGAGATTCGGATTCAACGATTGCAAAAAGACCAGGTGAAAAGAACGATTGACGAAGCGCAGATCAATGAATTCCATCGCATACAGCATGAATTGCTGGAGACAGAACGAAGGTATGTTATTGCCATGCGAAAAGAAGGAATCATCAGGATGAGGTGCTCCGAAAACTCGAGTATGAATTAGATCTCGAAGAAACGCGGTTGACATTGGAAAAAGGGAATTAATTTTAAGTTTCAGGTTTCGCGTTTCAAATTTTGAAACCAGAAATAAATTACCTGCGAATAACCAGATACCCGGTCAGAGCCTTCCGGCCATCCGCAAATTCCAGTTTATAGAAATACGTTCCACTGGGCAATTCTTTACCCTTGTCGTTAAGCCCTGAAAAACGATTGCTCACATTATGATAATTGTCCACCTCAAACACTTTATCACCCCAACGATTGTAAATAGTCACTTGCGTGTTCGCGGGCAGACCTTCAATATGCATGTACTGGTTCAGCGGCCTGCCGGTTGGAGCAATGGCATTATGAACGGTGATTTCGCCACTCACATTAATAGAGATCAATAACTGGGTACAAGCTCCTAATAAATCACAAACCTCAATGGTAAGTTGATCAATTCCATTAAATGCTACATCGCTGTAGTCAATCCTCAAGATGTTGTTGATATCAATCGTTGCCACGGCCCCGCTGATTGGCTGACTAACAATAGACAAAGTGCTAATGTCTAAATTATTGTTTGGGTCAGACGCGAGTAGGGGCAAATCAATGGTAATAGTTTGTCCCGGTTCCACAACCAGGCTACCCGGGTTCGCAAATACGGGTGGAGAATTATTGATTGTAATCGTTACCGTATTGATATCGCACTGGCCGCATTGATTGCAAAGTTCAAAGTCAATCAGGTCGGTGCCGATGGTGCCGGCATCAGGTGTATAGTCGATCGTGTTATCGATGTTGAGGGTAGTTGTCCCCAGGTTCCCTTGCTGAAGAATAGTGACCGTGATCACATCGCCCACATTAATTGTTGCCGGTGTTATGATATCGACATTCACCAGTTGCAACACATTGGTTGATTGAGCTACAGGGGCTGCAACGATCGGTTGACTGATCGTTACAAGCAAATCATCAAAGGCCT
>JAKEEN010000076.1 GCA_022616575.1 Flammeovirgaceae bacterium | reverse complement strand
TGTGAATGAGGCAGTAACAGCAGCCGTTAAAAATATATCGTCAGCTGAACGAATTGTGGAATATGATGGACGAATAACGCAGAAGATTTATCCTATTTATATTCAAGTTCCAAGGCCGCGCCATTACCTGGATTTTTCAGCCAACTTGTTTCAACCCGTAAAACATTTTGCAGGGCGATATTTTGATACGTTCGTTTTTAATACCGGCATGATCTGGTTTATGACTTCAGTCTTGTACCTAACCTTGTATTTTGACGTATTGAAACGGCTCATTTTACTTATTGAAGGAAATCGCAAGTACAGAAGAAAGGATAACTGATTTCAAATTATAGATTTTTGATTGTAGATTGGAGCCTTAAAAATTTAATTCTCTCATGAACGCAACGCTTAAATTATTATCAATTTTTACAATTCTTTCTTTGCTCATCTCATGCAGCCAAAAGAAGGAAGAAACAGATGAGACTAACGAAACCGCCAGGGAAGAGTGGCCGGCAATGGATGAATTCCATGTGATTATGGCAGAGGCATTCCATCCATTTATGGATTCTGCAAATCTTGAGCCCGCCATAAAAATGGCTGCGCAAATAGCTTCAGGTGCTGAGAAATGGTTAAACGAGCCACTTCCTGAAAAAATAAATAACGATGAAGTGAAGGCGATGCTGCAACAATTAAAAGAGAATGCGGCTTCATTTGCCCAACTTATTAAAACCGGAGACTCTACTCAGATTGGCGAGTCATTAACAAAACTTCACGATCAATTTCATGAGTTGCAAGAAACTTTTTACAGTAATGGCAAGCATGAGCATGGCGAACATAAGCATTAAGAATAGTTTTAGTATTGAGTCCTAAGTATTGAGTAGCAAAGACTCAATACTTAAGACTATGGACACTATACTAATTTGATGTATGCTAAAAGTCGCCTGGTCTGAATCGTACGTACTTTCCTTGCCCCTCAACCATCGGTTCCCGATGAGCAAGTATGAAGTGTTACCTCAACAACTGCTTCATGAAGGATCAATTCGCGAAAGCAATATTTTCAAGCCTGCACCAATAAGCGAAGACAAAATAACTTCCGTTCACGAAGTGCCTTACTGGAACAAACTCAAAACACTTTCGCTGACGCCACAAGAAATTCGGAGAACTGGATTTCCTCTAACTAACGAACTGGTTGATCGGGAAGTAACCATCGCCAATGGCACGGTTATGTGTACACAATACGCTCTTGAGTTTGGTGTAGCAATGAACATAGCCGGTGGTACGCATCATGCTTTTACGAATAAAGGAGAAGGTTTTTGCTTACTGAATGATATCGCACTGGGTGCTTCACAGTTGCTAAGCACGCATCAGGCAAAACAAATACTCGTGGTGGATCTCGATGTTCACCAGGGAAATGGTACTGCCCAAATTTTTAGAAATAATTCGCGCGTTTTTACCTTCAGTATGCACGGGGCGAACAATTATCCTTTGCATAAGGAGCAATCAGATCTTGATATTGGCTTGCCCGACCATACTAACGATTCTTTTTACCTGAAAACACTAGATGCGAATCTTAAAAATCTTCTCGACCAGGTTCAGCCAGATTTTATTTTTTTTCAATCTGGAGTTGATGTCTTAGCTACCGATAAGTTAGGTCGCCTTTCACTATCACGTGAAGGTTGCAAACAACGGGATAAGATAGTTTTATCGCTCGCCAGACAAAACAAAATTCCATTGGTAGCCAGCATGGGTGGGGGTATAGCGAAGACTTTCGCGACATTATTGAAGCGCATGCAAATACCTTTCGGTTAGCACAAGAAATATTCTTTTGATGTTAGTCACAAGTTCTGAGTAGTGAGTCCTGAGTCTTGAGTTAGTGGACATTCTCAAGGCTTAATACTCGATACTCAATACTCAAGACTCAATACTAGGAACTATTAACTAAATTCGGGGATGGCCAAAAAGCAGTGGACGCAGGTAGGTAAACGCAAGCTGGAGCTTTCTAATCTGAACAAAGTCATTTATCCTGAAGAGGGTATAGTGAAAGCCGAGATTATTGGATACTACTTAAAAATAGCGCCCACCATTCTGAGTCATATTAAGGGTAGGGCATTGACGCTGATTCGATTTCCCGATGGAATCAATGGAGAAAGTTTTTATCAAAAGAACCGGCCTGAATGGGCACCCGATTGGCTTGAATTTGTCACGCTCGGTAAAGAGGAGAAGAAAGATTACATCATTGCCACTGAGCCGGCTTCATTAGTTTGGTTAGCCAATCTTGCTTCGCTCGAAATTCACCAACTCCATAGCCGGAGGCCAACGTTCGATAATCCTGACTACATGGTGTTTGATTTGGATCCGCCTGAAGGGTATGATTTTCTAAAACTCAAACCAATTTCCTTCGACCTGAAATCCGAAATTGAAAAATTCGGTTACACTGTTTTTGTCAAGACTACCGGAGGAAAGGGCCTACATCTTTGCATCCCACTTTTACCTAAATGGGATTTTCATGAAGTCTTTGAAATTGCTCAGTCTATTGCAAAACCATTTGTAGATGCCAACGGTGCAACCACAACCCTCCAAATAAAAAAGGAGGCACGTAAAGGACGCGTATTAATTGATATTTACAGGATACGTTCAGGGCAAAGCATAGTATCACCCTATAGTTTAAGAGGGAGAAAAGGGGCCCCCGTATCCATGCCACTTTCGTGGGATGAATTAGATAAACTTAAAAGTCCTCTGGAGTTTACTATCCATACAGCACTTGAAAAGGTGTTGAAAGATGGCGATGCATGGGAAGGCTTTGATGCCTATGCAACTGAACTGCACACACACAGAAAACAAGCGAAAAGTAAACCAGCCAGAGAATCAAAAAAATATAAAACTCCTGAGCAACTTAAGAGCTATACAAAGAAAAGGGATTTCTCAAAAACATCAGAACCATCAGGCACGGCACAGGGAAATACCGGCAATAGTTTTGTTATTCACCGGCATCATGCCTCGCACTTGCATTATGATTTAAGACTCGAACAAGAGGGAGTTTTAAAATCATGGGCCGTGCCACGAGGCCTTCCACCACATCCGGGTATTAAGCGACTGGCCGTGCAGACAGAAGATCACCCCATCGAGTATTTAACATTTGACGGGCAAATACCCAAGGGCCAGTACGGTGCCGGGGAGATGTGGATTTACGCAACAGGCCGCTATCAAATCACCAAAGAAAAGAAAGATGGTTTCTATTTTCGACTAGCAGGAAAGGAGATGTCGGGTGAATACCGTATTTACAAAATCAAAGAAAAAGAATGGTTGCTGGAGCGCGTTGACGAACCTCAAATCAACTATCTCAGCTCATTTGTTGAGCCCATGCTTTCTGAAAGTTCTGATAAACCACCCCGGGGAGAGGATTATGTTTACGAAGTAAAGTGGGATGGAATTCGTGCTTTAACTTCAGTGAGTGACGGCCAGGTGAAAATCATGACCCGAAACCAACATGATGTAACAAAAAAATTTCCCGAGTTGTTGGATGTGAGTAAATCATTTAGGGCAACCTGTGGTTTGTTTGATGCCGAAATCGTAAGTCTTGATAAAAGTGGTAAACCTGATTTCAAAAAAGTAATCAATCGCTTAATGACGTCTGGAGACTCAAACATTGAAAAGCTCTCAAAATCCAACCCTGTATTTTGTTACGTATTTGATTGCTTGTATATGGATGGTCGACCGCTTATCAACGAGCCCTTATTAAAGCGAAAAGAGTGGCTAAAGGATGCCATCCGCCAGGAACACGGGTATCGCATAAGTGAATATATAACGGATGGAGAATCTCTGTTAGCTGCTGCGAAGGAGCACAACCTGGAAGGCATTATGGCCAAACATAAGGAAGGAAAATATTTCCCGGGCAAGCGAACGGACCTTTGGATTAAAATAAAAATCAGAAATACACAGGAATGTGTGGTGATAGGATACAATGAAGGAAAAGGCGTGCGCAGCAAATTGTTTGGGGGCTTGCACATAGCAGAAGTAAATGGAAAAGGCGAATTGCGCTACCGCGGCAAAGTAGGCAGCGGCTTTGATGATAAACTGATGAAAGAAATTAATGCCCAACTCCAAAAACTTAAGCAAACATCCAAACCCATCCCTGAAAAAGTGCTTGATGAGAAAGTAAGCCTTTGGGTGGAACCAAAAATATTTGTGGAAGTGAGCTATGCATCGCTTACCAAAGACGGCATGTTTCGCGAACCCGTGTTTGTAAGGTTACGTCCTGATTTGTCAATGTAAATCATGCCGTTACTTATTTACAAACTTCAGCTTTTAGATTTTCTACATTCATCCCTTTGCTTTCTGCGGTTCTTATATCATTGCACGCTTCGGTTAATTTTTTTAGTTTATAGTAAACAATAGCCCGGTTATAATACGCTGCGGCATAGTCAGGCCAGTATGTCATAGCGACAGTATAGTCTTCAATGGCTTTTTCATATCGGCCGGTTTTAGAATATACATTTCCCCG